>DATHGS010000206.1:0-4707 GCA_035490155.1 Candidatus Methylomirabilota bacterium
CGGCAAGCGGTGACAGCCGCGGTCCTTGCCGTCGATGGTGGCAACTCCAAGACGGACGTCGCCCTCGTCGCCGCCGATGGGACGCTGCTCGCCGCGGTCCGGGGTCGGACGACGTCGCACCAGGCGGTCGGCCTCGAGGAGGGTCTCCGGCGGCTGACCGAGCTCGTCGAGGCCGCGGCCCGCCAGGCCGGGCTCGATCCGGCGGCCCGACCGATCGCCACGCTCGGCGTCCACGCCCTTGCGGGCGCCGACTTCGCGGCCGACATCCGGATGCTCGAACGGGGCCTCCGCGCGACCGGCCTGACCGCACGGTACGTCGTCGTCAACGACTGCATCGGGGCGCTGTGGGCCGGGGCGACCGACGGATACGGCATTGCCCTCGTCTGCGGCGCCGGGATCAATGCGGCCGCGGTCGCCCCCGACGGTCGCGTCGCGCGGTTCGACGGGATCGGCGACCTGTCGGGCGACTGGGGCGGCGGCAACGCCGTCGCGATGGCCGGGCTCGGCGCGGCGGTCCGGGCACGCGACGGGCGAGGCCCGCGGACGGAGCTCGAACGGACGGTCCCGGCCCACTTCGGGCTCACGCGACCGGCGGCGCTGACCCGGGCCATGTACGACCGGCGCATCGGCTTGGATCGGCTCGGGGAGCTGTCGCCAGTGGTCTTCGCCACGGCTCGTGGCGGCGACCCGGTGGCCAGGGCGATCATCGACCGCCTGGCCGACGAGCTGGCGACGATGGCGATCGCCCTCGCGACCCGACTCGGGATCAAGCGCCTGCCGGTCGATGTCGTCCTCGCCGGCGGGGTGTTCCGGGCCGATGATCCGGCGTTCTTCGAGCGCCTCGATGCGCGGATCCGGCCCGACCTGCCGGCGGCCAACCTCATCCGGCTCGACATCCCGCCGGTCGCCGGGGCCGCTCGCGAGGGCCTCAAGCAACTCGGCCAGGGCGGGCCCGAGGGGATCGCCGCGGCCCGCGAACGAGTGCGCAACGAGCTCAAGAAGTGGCGGCCGGTAGATCGCTGAGGCTCCGTCTGCCGCGCGGCCGCCGCCCCGCGCGGCCGCCCCGCCCCGCCGCCCCGATTCTCGCCCCGCGAGTACATCCGACAGATTCGCATGCCAGCTCGAACAGAACCGGCCTGAATCCGTCGATCCGGCTCGGCCCACGAGTATTTCGAGCAGAACGTGGGCCCTGCCTGGTCCCGCATGTCACATAGACACGTGCCACGAGAATCGCCGCGTGGCGACCCTTCAGCGCAGGGAGAGCGTCTCCGCGTAGGGGATCAGCCGGAGCTTCGCTGCGACCGCGCGTGACGCGAGGTTGTCCCATGACGTGCTGTAGAGCGGCTCGCATCCTTCCGTCTCGACGGCATCTCGCCACGCCGAGACCACGAGTGCCGCGAGGCCCCGGCCACGATACGGCTCAATCGTGTCGACCCCTGCCTCACATACATTCGGCCGCGTGCGAGCGCAGTAGCAGGCCGAGACGACCGCCCCGTCGACCACGACACCGACCACGGGCGATCGAAGCGCCAGGACAGATCGGGTGTACGGGAAGTTCGACTCGAGGAGATGCGCGGTGGCCGCGTCGATGACCCGCGCATCGGTCTCGGTGGGGATGTCCACGCGCTCACCGAACCGGTAGGCCAGACCGTTGGTCTCATCCACGATGGGAGCTTCCAGGGCAACAGCCGCGCGCATTGAGTCGTAAAGCGACGCCGCTGGTTGCTGTCCGTCCCAGCCGGGGAGTTCCCGTGCGATTGCGCGACATGCCTCCATCGTGGCCTCGCCAACATCCGCGCCAAACCAGATCCTGTGCGCGGTCTCGCCACGGGCCAGGAACAGGCGGGGCGGGAGATCGTCGCCAGGTTCGTTGAGGCCCACGAGCCTCCCACGGCGGTCCACACGGAAGAGCACGTTGGGGTGCTGATCGAGGAGCCTGGCCTCGTCTGCGGCGCCGCTCATCCCGCAAGTATGAGTGCCCTTGGGCTCACTCCCGCATTTCTTTGTCAGGACTCTTGACAAAGGTGCATCCGCTCCGCCATCCTGCGCTTTGTCAACTCCCTTGGCAAAGTGCGCCACCACAAACCTGGCGCGACGGAGCCGCGACGAAGAGGCCCGATGCGACTTCCCGGCAAGGCGACCCACCGGCAGACCCGCGAGCACAACCATCGGCTTGTGCTGCGCGCCGTCTACGAGTTCGGGCCGATCAGCCGGGCGGAGGTCGCTCGCAGCACCGGCCTCACCCGGACCACCGTTTCGGATGTCGTTACGGACCTGCTCGACGACGGGATGGTCGAGGAAGTCGGGCGCGGGCCGTCGAGCGGCGGCAAGGCGCCGATCCTGTTGAGCATCGTCGGAGATGCCCGCCAGGTGATCGGTCTCGACCTCGGCGAGGCGGTCTTCTCGGGAGCGCTGGTCAATCTCCACGGCGAGGTCCGCCGGGTTGTCGAGCTGCCGGTCGACGGCCGCAACGGAGACGATGCCCTCGCCCTCGTCTACCGGCTCGTTGACGAGCTGCTCGAGGACGCTTCGGCAAGCCCGCTCGGGATCGGTGTCGGGACGCCTGGACTCGTGGATGCGCGGACCGGGACGATCCTCTGGGCGGTCAATCTCGACTGGCAGAACCTGCCGCTCGGTGGACTGCTCAGCGAACGCTACGGTCTGCCGACCAACGTCGCCAACGACAGCCAGGCGGCGGCCCTGGCCGAATACACCTTCGGTGGCGACGGGCCGCGGCAGGCGAATCTCATCACGATCAAGATCGGCCGCGGCGTGGGCGCCGGGCTGGTCCTGAACGGCACCGTGTTCCAGGGTGACGGTTTCGGGGCAGGCGAGATCGGCCACGTCACGGTCGTCGACGATGGGGCGGCCTGCCGCTGCGGCGGATTCGGCTGCCTCGAGACCGTGGCGAGCAGCCGGGCCATCGCGGCGCGGGCGGGGGCGCTCGCGATCGAGCTCGGGACGCCGCTGGCCTCCGGCGCGGGAGGCGGGGACCTGACGTTCGAGGCCGTTCTCGACGCGTACCGCGCCGGCGATCCAGCCGCCCGAACCGCCGCCCTCGAGGCCGCCCGATACCTGGGGCAGGCCGTGGCCGGGCTGATCGGTGCCCTCAACATCGGTCGGATCGTCCTCGACGGGCCGGTCACTGCATTCGGCGACGAGTGGCTGGCGGCCCTTCGAGACGAAGCCGGCCGCCGATCGTTCGGCCTGCTCGGCCGCGACACGGAGATCGTCGTGGGCCGGCTGTCGCCGAATGTGGTCGTCCTCGGGGCGTCGGCGCTGCTGATCACCTGCGCGCTCGGGCTGAGCCTCAGCCGATGACCGACGCTGTCGTCTCCGACCAGCGCGCCCAGGCACACGGCCGCGACCTGCTGGTCGGCGTCGATGTCGGCGGCAGCAAGATCGCCGTCCTCGTGGTCGATGGCGACCTCGAGATCCGCGGCCGGCTCGTCGTCCCGACCCCTGTTGGCAGCCCCGACACCGCCGCCGATCACATCGCCACGACGGTCGCGGCGGCCCTCGAGACCGCCCGGGCCGGCGTCGAGCGCGTCGCTGCCGTCGGCGTCGGCGTTCCCGGACGAGTCGACCCTGAGAACGGCGTCGTGTCGCTCGCGGTCAATCTCGGCTGGCAGCGACTGCCCCTTCGCGACCAGCTCGAGCGGCGTCTCGGGGTGCCCTGCGCGATCGAGAACGACGTCCGCGCGGCAGCGGCCGGGATCCGCGAGCGGCGCCTGCTCGGCGAGGTCGAGGACTTCGTCTATCTCAGCGTCGGGACCGGGATCAGCGCGGGCGTCGTCCTCGGCGGCCAGCTCTACCGCGGGACGCGAGGCCTCGCCGGTGAGGTCGGTCACATCGTCGTCGACGCGGACGGGCCGGTCTGCAGCTGCGGGCTGCGCGGCTGTCTCGAGATGCTCGCCTCGGGTCCGGCCATCGCCCGGCTGGCCGACGACGCCATCCGGTCGGGCCGGCAGTCGACGCTTGCGTCCTGTCCGACGATCACGGCGATCGACGTCCATGCCGCCGCGGCGGCCGGCGACGCACTCGCGGCCGAGATCGTCGCGGACGCCGGCCGCGCTCTCGCCCGGGCGATCCACGGGCTTGTCATGACCTACGACGTGGAGCGGGTGATCGTCGGCGGCGGCGTCGCCGGTGCCGGACGACCCTTCCTCGCGTCGATCGAGACCGCGCTGGATGCCACTCGGGCGTCGTCGGAGCTGGCAGCGGAGATGCTCGAACCGGGCATCGTCGAACTCCTGCCGGACGGCTCCGACACCGGGGCCTGGGGCGCCATCACGGTCGCCAGGTCGATCGACGGTTCCGTCGATGGGCAAAGGAGGTGGTCGCACGCGATGCCTTGACCTGAGGGATGGGATCCGGCGTGCGGGCCATTCGAGTCCGAGCCGACAGTCGCAATCACGAGGAGGAGCCAGGTGAAACTCAAGCAGACTCTAGCCGTCGGGCTCGCAGCGATGCTCGGCATCGCGGCGTGCTCGGCGCCCGCCGCCAGCCAGGCACCCGCCACATCGGCGGTCCAGAGCGCGGCACCAACCACGGCCGCCAGCAGCGCGCCTGAGGCGCGGACACTGACGGTCTGGCTGAAAACGGGTCGGCCGGCGACGACCTGATCAAGGCTCTCAACACGGAATTCGAAGCCGCCCACCCGGGCGTCACCGTCAAGTACGAAGTCCAGCAGTGGAACGGCATCGT
>DATHGS010000207.1:0-2292 GCA_035490155.1 Candidatus Methylomirabilota bacterium
ACGACCCGTTCACCGTGGATCTGGCCATCGTCGCGAGGGCCTGTGGCGGGCGCCGGATCCGCGACGACGCGGCCGGTCAACGGTCCGATTCGGATCGACCAGCCCCGCCCGGCAGCGGTCCCAGCCGACATGCCGGCGCCACGCGACTCGCCCGCCCCGCCAGAACCATGGACGGCCGCAGCGTCGGTCGTGCGATCCGCACCGTGCCCGATCAGCTCATCGCCGACCTCGAGCGGGCGAACGAGGATCGCGACGAGGATCGCGCCACCGCGGACGTTGGCGATGAGCAGTGCGGTCACGACGGCGAAGGCGCGGACGGCCTCGTGGACGACCTTCGGGTCGGAGCCGCCGACGATTGTCGTGACGGCCGCCGCCCAGTCGGCGGTCGGTGCGGTGCCCGCCAGCCAGATCGCCCAGGCCAGCCAGATGATCGCCAGGTGGGCGACCTGATCGAAGACGAACCACGCGGCGGGGAGGGGCGTCCACGCTCGGCCCAGGCCGGCGGCGGGCGCGGCGCCTTCGTGCTGTCGTCGCGATTCGGCCATGGCCGCGGCCTCGGTCCGACGCGTCGCGACGATCTTGATCCGATCGATGACGACATGGCTGACGACGATCGCGACCAGCACCAAGACACCGGGGCCTCCGAACGCCAGGGCGACCGGCACGAGGCAGATGGCGACGCTAAGCGCGTGAATGGCAAACCCTCGGAGGGCTCGGCCGCCACGCGCGGTCTTCGCAGCGACGACGCCGCTCGTCTGGAGGAGGAAGTCGGCGACGAGATGGGCGAGGATCAACCAGGCGAGGGTGAGGATCGGGTCAGCGGTCATACCGCGACCTCGCGCGCCTTGTTCGGGCGCCCCGTGGCCTCGCCTGCTGCCGCAGCGTCCTGCCCTGCGACGAAGAGCTCCCGCAGGGCGCTCGCCAGCCTGGTGATCGAGCGGATGTGGGCGCGATCGGCGACGACGGATACCGTCGCCCGCGAGATCCGGAGGCGATCTGCCGCCTCGGAACGGCGGAGACCCTCGATCACGAGCAGGCGGCCGATCACCATCTGGCGCTTGGTCAGGTCGCCGAGCATCTCGGCGAGCACCGGAGCGATCCGATCGAGGAGCGCGTCGGTCGCCGGATCGCCGCTCGACAGGAGCAGATCGTCGCGTCGTGCTCCGGCCTCCGCGAGGCGCTCTCGGGCGCGCAGGAACGCGGGGCCCGTGCGTTGAGTCGCCGGACCGGTCCCCGGATCGACCTCGCCCGCGACGATCACCCAACGCATCGGGCTGCGATCGGGGTTGAACGAGGCCCGCAGCACGGCGTCGAGCGGGTCGGCGTCCGAAGCGAGAAGCCCCTGGAGCTCGTCGCCCTGGGTGAACTCGAAGGGCGCAAGCAGCGACTCGGGCGGCGTGGTGGCCTCGAGTTCGGCGGTCAGGGTTCGCAGCCACATGGTCGAGCCGCTGGCGTTCCGCCTCGACCGGATGACATCACCGAACAGGACGATCGCGTTCATGCCTGCAGGCTAACTCGGAGCGAGTTAGTCGTCAATGGCTAATCGGATGTGGTTAGCCTGAAACGCCTAATCGATCACGAGTGTGCGGCCCCGACGCCAAACCCTGCGACGATCTCTGCGACCCGGCGCCTGACGTCGACGGTGTCGTAGCGGAGGAGCAGATCGGGCTCGACGCCATGCTCGCTGATGGCACCCGCACGGCGAGCATAGATGACCGGATAGATCGCTCCCGATCCGTCCGCCTCGAGCGTCAGCGCGACGGCGTCCGGTACCCCGCCGTCGGCATTGCCGTCGACGAAGGCAGCGAGCGGAACGATCCCCTCGTCGCGGGCACCCTTGTCGGGATCGAGCGAGATCACCCGCGCCAGGTACGCCCGCTGATGCCACAGCTCCGGCGCGAGCGCCAGCTCGTCGACGATCGTCTCGACCACGTCCGCCGCGGCGATCGGAGGCCGATCCAGGTCGATGCCGAAGCGGGTCGTTGCGAGGTGATCGACGAGGACACGGGCGTTGTAGCGGGCGCCGTGAACGGCCCCCGAGTTGGCCGGCTGGCCGTGCTTCTTGAGCCCTCCGGCGCCCTGCGAGATCGTCCCTGCGAAGAAGATCCCGGGCACCGACGCGCTCTCCCAGTACGGTGTCTGGGCGGGCAACCGGCTCTGGCCGAACGTCGCCACCCCGAGGTCCGGCAGATCGCGGAGCGGGCTCGTGAAGCCGGTCGCGGCGATGACCTCGTCGACCTCGAAGCTGAGCTCCTCGCCACCGGCCGTCGGGCGAGCGCGGACTTCCAGGCT
>DATHGS010000208.1:0-8434 GCA_035490155.1 Candidatus Methylomirabilota bacterium
AACCCTGGTTGAACGTCATCTCGGATCCTCGCGTTCGCCGCCGTTCGAACCAGGCGGTTGCGTAACGCTGCCACACTCACCGGTTCGGCTATCTGCGAGGGGGCAGTCGGCGGTGTCGCAATCTCGTTGCGGAGCGGCCCCGGACCGCTTTACCTGACATGAGTTGGCACGTACGACCGGTACGGTGAGGACATCAAATGATGGTGGTGCAAACGGACGGGGAAAGGGGCAGATCATGCTCGCGGACCATTGGCTGGCGGTGATCAACGCAGAGCGCGAACGGGAGATCAAGGCGGCACAGCGAGCCCATCTCCTCGATCGAGACGAGATCGAAGACGAGGCCGGCGACGATTGCCTGACGGATACTGACCGGTCGCCCGGGCGGCTCGCCCGACGAATCATTCAGCCCGGCAGGGCGACCGCCGATCCCTCGCTGTAGCGGGCAAGGATCCTGCGGGCCGAATCGACGATCGCCTGCCGCAACCAGGCCGGCTCGATGACCTCGACCGCATCGGGCAGCCTGAGAACGGCGGCGATCGCCTCATCGGCCCAGTCGAATGCCAGGCGGAGGCGGACGAAATCGGGGTCGGCGGGATCGGGGGATCGACTCGAATCGGCCATCGCCCGGTCTCCCGCGGCGTCCCCGAAATGGGACAGCTGATCGGCCGGGAGTCGGACCAGGACGTCGATTCGCTGGACGCCCCGCTCGTACGCGGTTCGCGACTCCTCCCAGTGGGCAGCGAGGTCGAACCCCTCGGGTCGGACGAAGCGTTCAGCGAGCAGCGCGGCCTCGAGCACGCGCGAGACGCGGTACGTCCGGATCGAGTCCGAGGTCCGGGCGACGACATACCAGACACCACCCTTCAGGACGAGCCCGAGGGGTTCGATCGTCCGCTCGACGGCTCCGGCCCGCTCGCCGCGTTGATACGTGATCTGGACGCGCTGGGCCTCCCAGACGGCGCCCGCGAGGAGCTCGAGATAGTGCACCTCATCGGACGACTGGAACCAGCCGGGGGCATCGAGGTGGAATCGCTCGGCGACTCGGCCCGCTCGCGTCCGCAGCTCGGGTGGCAGCGCTGCCATGACCTTGAGGCGGGCGGCCGCGACAACCGTTCCCAGCCCGAGCTCGGCGGCCGGACCCGGCACACCGGACAGGAAGACCGCCTCGGCCTCATCGGCGGTCAGGCCGGTCAGGCGCGTTCGATAGCCATCGACGAGGCGGACGCCACCGTGGGGGCCACGTTCCGCGTAGATGGGGACGCCGGCCTCCGCGAGCGCGTCGACATCGCGATAGATCGTCCGAACGGAGACCTCGAGCTCCTCGGCCAGCTCGCCCGCCGTCATCCGGCTCCGGGTCTGGAGCAGGAGGAGGACGTTGACGAGTCGACTGGCACGCACGATTGACATGATAGCGACGTTCATGACATGCCCTGTCAGGTACGTCGGGCGAGAATGGATCCAGCCGCAGCGAAGGAGGTCCGAATGGCCGAAGCCGGAGTCACGGCCCTCGACCACGATCCGGGGCCCGATCGCGCTGCCGCGCGGGTCGACGACATCGCAACCGTGGCGGCCGAGCCGATCGGTGTCGCCGACGGCGGCCGGATCCTTGTCGGGACGGCTTCCTGGACGGATCCGACGATGACGGCGGCCGGGGTCTTCTATCCGAACGGCGCCGATACCGCCGAGGAGCGGCTCGCCTACTACGCATCGACCTTCCCGGTCGTCGAGGTCGATGCGACGTATTACGCGTTGCCTGCCGAGCGGACGGCCCAGCTCTGGGTCGATCGGACGCCGCCGGACTTCACGTTCGACATCAAGGCCCACGCACTGATGACCGGCCAGGGGACCGAGACAAAGCGGTTACCAAAGGGGATCCGCGAGGCGCTGCCCGACGAGCTCAAGGCCAAGACCAGGATCTACGCCAAGGACCTCCCGGACGAGCTCCACGACGAGGTCTGGTCGATCTTCCGCGACGGGTTGGCGCCGCTGGCCGACCGCGGCCAGCTGGGTTCGATCCTCCTCCAGTACCCGAAGTGGGTGTTCCCGTCCTCGGAGAACCGGGCGATGATCGAGGACGCGGTCGAGCGGCTCGACGGCTGGAAGTGCGCCGTCGAGTTCCGCAACGGGTCGTGGCTCAACGAGAAGAACGCCGAGCGAACCGCGCGTTTCCTGGCCGAGCGGAACATCCCGTTCGTCATGGTCGACGAGCCGCAGGGGTTCAAGAGCTCCGTACCGCCCGAGGTCCTCGTGACGTCATCGGAGCTGGCCCTCGTCCGCTTCCACGGCCGCAACGCCGAGACCTGGGAAAAGAAGGGCATCACCCCGGCCGAGCGCTTCCGCTACCTCTATTCCCGGGACGAGCTGTCGGAGTGGGTCCCCCGGATTCGCGAGGTCGCGAAGGAGGCCAGGGAGGTCCACCTCATGTTCAACAACTGCTACGCCAACTACGGGACGACGAACGCCCGCGAGATCGCCGACCTCCTCAACGATCTCGGCTGAGGGCGGCGACCTTCGCGGTCGAGCTCACCCTCCGGAGCCGCTCGAGCCTCCGCTGCCCGGTCCGCCAGCGGTGCCGCCATTGCCGCGGTCGCGCAGGAATTGCTCGATCTCCGAGATCAGGTCGTCGCCGGAGGGCAGGCGCTCCTCGTCGACCATGGCCTCGAGTCGCTGGACGTAGGTCCGCGTCGTCTCCTCGAGGGCCGTCGCGGCATCGAGCCGGGTCCTGAGCGCACTAGCCTCCTCCACGAGCGAGCCGACAGGCACCTCGCTGCCGAGATGGCGCCCGACGGCGCGGAGAAGCTCGACCGCTGCCGCCGGGTAGGGCCCGGACATGTAGTGGGGGATCTGGGCGTAGTAGCCGACTGCGGCGATGCCGGCCTCGGAGACGGCGTGCTCGAGGATCGAGATCGCCGCGGCGGGCACCCGGAGGGTCCCCGCCGGTCCCGCCTGGACGTCGCCTCGGAGCAGATCCGGCCTCGACGCGGTGCCGAGGACATGAACCCCACGCGTATGCGGAACGGCAGCCGGGATGGCTCCCAGGCTGATCCACAGCCCGACGTCCAGCTGCCCCGCGAGCTCGACGACCGCGGCAGCCAGCTCGTGCCACCGGAAATCCGGCTCGGCGCCCGTCAGGACGAGGAGATCTCGATCGTCGATTCGGCGGTGCCACAGGGTCAGGTCGGGCCACGTCAAGTCGGCGATCTGGCCGTCGACGATCTCGAGGGTCGGACGTCTCGCTCGATAGTCGAAGAGGACGTCGCCGTCGAACGTGGCGACGGCCGTCCCGCCGTCGGCCAGGCGAGCCGCCGCGACCGATGACGCCCCGCCGGCATCGATCCAGCCGTCGAACGCGGCCACGAGGATCGGGCTGGCCAGCTTGCCGGGTTCCTCGAGGCGGTAGAGGCTCACCGGGCAAGGATAGGCCGACGCCTCGAGCGAGGTCGATCCTCGCCTGGCGCCGGCCGATGTGGTGGCGCGGAAGCGGTCCGGCTGGACCGCCGGGTTACTCCGTCAGGCCGATGATGTTCCCCTGCGGATCCGCCAGCAAGCCGAGCTGCGCGGTCCCATCAGGGCTGAACTTCGGCATGATCACCGTGCCACCGAGCTCCGTCCCCTTGGCCAGGGCAGCGTCGACGCTGGCGACCCGGACGTACCCGGTGACGCGGCCGGCAGAGCCGTCGGGCGTGTCGCCGATGCCGACGACGACGCCGGTCTGGCCGGGATCGGTCATGCCGTAGCCGCCCGGATTGTCCGTGTTGATGGTCCAGCCGAAGAGCGCCGAATAGTAGCGCTGTAGCGCGGCCCCATCTTTGCCGACAATCTCGAAGTGGATGACCTTGTTGTTGTCGCTCATCGTGTCGTCTCTCCTGCCGTCTGGGGCCCGGCGTAGTTGCCAGGTTGGCCCTCACAGTAGCGACGAATGGGATCCCGCGAATCGACAGCCGACCTGCCGGTCAGCCCGAAACCTCGGTGAGGCGATCGAGAAGCTCATCGATGGCGCCGGTTCCGATCCCGTGCCGACCGAGGAGAGCCGCAGCGCCGCCATGCTCTCGCTCGAGGTGCTCGATCGTGGCGACCATGTATTCGGGCCGGCAGTCGACCTCGACCGCACCGGCACGCCAGTCATCGAGGCCGGCCCCGGCGCCATCCGTCGCGTAACAGGCGGACGAAAGCGCGTAATCCGCTGCAACGACGTGGAGAGGAACCCCCACGACGCTCAGCAGCAGCCCGACGGTCACTCCGGTCCGGTCGATCCCACCGGCGCAGCCGATGATCGCCGGGAGCCCGTCGGGTGCCAGGAGCGCGCGGACGACGATCGCCAGCTGTTCGCCTCGCTCGTCGATCATCCGGCGATAGAGGTTGGGCAGGCTCTCGACGGGAAACGGCGGGTTGTCGAGGAGCGGGACGCTCACGTAGCGGAGCGTCGCTGAGCCGGCGAACACGCTCGGCCTCTCGGCCAGCTCCGTCGCCCAGCGCAGGTCGATGACCTGGCGGATGCCCATCTCGATCAGCCGGTCCTGCGAGTCCTTCGGCAGCTGGTCGTGCGCGTCCGTTCGAAGGAGCGTGCCCCAGCGCGTCGTCCGGCCGGGCCCGGCAGGGTAGCCGCCCAGATCGCGCAGGTTGCGCGTCCCCGGAAGTTGCACATGGCGTGCGCGCTCCTGAGCGCGCTCCGTGGCTGTCACAGCCCCGACCTAGGGCAATGCGGCGAGGGCACTGGCGGCAACGGTCGCATCGGATGTCTGTACCTCGAAGACGACGTCGCCGTGCTCGTACCAATAGCCCTCAAGGCTCATGCTCGGGATGGCTCCCTGCGTGACCTTCTTGCCGCCGACCGTTGCGGTCTTCGTCACGAGCGTTGAATCATTGGCCTTCCAGGCCTTGACGACCGTCTTGTCGACGTCGGCGGCCGATGTGCCGGTGACCTGATAGGCACCGATCGTGAGGTCGGTCGCACCGCTCGGGTCGTACGCCTGGGCGAAGAGCAGGTCCGTCGGGGTCTTGCCGGCGCTCGCGAGGAACGTCGAGAAGGCGTTGCTCCAGCCGTCGTCGGACAGGAGGGTGTCGCCGGTCACGCTCTGGCTCGTCAGAGTCGTCCCGTTCAGGGTCTTCGGAAGCAGCGCTTCGAGGGCCGGCGCGTCGTGGCTCTCGGGCGGCGGCGAATCGAGCGCGTCGGACGGCAGGCTTGTGTCGTCGCTTGGCGACGCCTGGGCGACCTGCCCCGGCGACGGGCTGGGCGCTCCGCCCCGGCCGCTGAGCGCCATGACGGCAACCGTCGTCCAACCGGCGGTCGCGATAACGATCGCGATCATCGCGATGGTCGGCCAGAAGCGATCGCGGCTACCGCCCGATCCCAGGGGCGCTCCGAAGTTGCCTCCGTCGCGCCCTCCGCGCGGTCGTCCGCTCTGCTGTGTCATCCACACCCTCCATCGATCGTCGCCGAGCGGCGACGCACGGTCAGCCTGGCCATCGCCACTGAGAACTCGGTGAGACCGGGCCGCCGATCGGTGCCATTGTCGCCGGTTGGCGACAATCCGGCGGTCGACCGGCAGTCGGTCCCCGTCCGGGGCGAGGCGATCGGCAGGCTACGCCTTCGTCAGCGGGACGTCGACGAGGTGCTCCGCCACGAACCACACCTGGAGCTCGTGGCGACGGAGGACGTCACCCATGAGCAGGTCGTTGGTTCCGAAGTCCTTGTTCTTCTCGGTCGCGTCGAGCCCTTTCCGGACCTTCTCGATGATGGTCTCGTGGGCGTCGAGCAGGCGGCTGATCATGACTGGCACCTCCTCGGCGCCATCGGGCGGCCGGGGGATGGTCGTTAGCTCGGCGGCGTGGCGCGGGTCCCCGACGGCGATGCCGCCAAGGCTCTGGATGCGCTCGGCGATCAGGTCGATCAGCTCGAGCTGCTCCTCGGCGTGCTTGTCGAAGAGGAGGTGGAGCTGGTAGAAGGTTGGGCCGGCGACGAGCCAGTGATGCTTCTTGTAGAGCGCGTACAGGATCGTGGTGTCGGCGAGGATCCCGTTGAGAATCTGGGCGCTCTGGCCGCGGGCTTCGGCCGACAGGGCGATCGGGAGCAGCCGGAGGCTGCCAAAACGCTGGAGCTCGGGTGCCTTCTGCACGAGAAGCGGCTCCGGCGAGCGGGCGCTGCCCCTGCGTCCGTTGGCGTGGGATCCGCCGTTGCGGTTGGGGATGGAGGCGCGTCGTGTCGTGGCCATGTCTCTCCTTCGGCTCCGCGGAAACGTGATCGTCGCTCCGCCGCGGGGTCGAATGACCCGGCGCGGGCCGCGGCCGCGTTGCAGCCATGTTCAGGATAACGGTGTTCGATACCCAGGGTCGCCGGCGCTTGGGCTGCTGGGTCCGTCCGCGCAGGCCCGCGAATTGTCATTTACCAACCCGGGTGGTACTAAGTCCGTCCGCGGAACCGGTGGGCAGGGTTCCGGCGGCACCAGGTCGTGAATTCACGCTTGCCTGAGCCGGATCTTTCGCGACGCGCGGCCCGAAGGCCTGCAGCGGCCGACTTATCACTAGCCCCATTGGTAAACGGCACAAAATGGCGAGGGTCGGATCAGGTGTCGCTGGGGTCCGTCGCGGGCAGCACGCCGCGGGCCCCGGCAGGACGCGCCGGCCCTCAGCCCGACTGCGCGAGTGTCCCGGGCGGCATCCCCAGTTCCAGCTCCGCGGCGCTCGCGGCCCAGCGCGCGACATCGTCGCGACCGATCGTCGTGCCGTGGGCGACGACCTGAAGGGCGAGGCCGTCGACGAGCGACAGGATCCGCCAGGCGGCGCCGGCCGGATCCGCCGACACGAAGACGCCCGCCTCCACGCCGGCCCGGATCGTCCCTTCGAGGAGACCCTGCCAGGCGAGGTTGAGTCGGCGCGACGTCGCCTGGACGGCCGGACGGCGGGCCGCCTCCGCCCACGCGTCGAGCCACAGCTGGAACGCCCAGTCCGAATCGGCAGGGGCATAGGTCCGGAAGAACGCCGCGAGGGCGGCGACAGGACCGTCGGAGCTCGCCATTTCCGACGCCGACCGTTCGAGATCCGCCTCGGCGACGCGACTGAAGGCGACCGCGAGGACCTCGTCCATGCTCTCGAAGTAGTGGTGGACGAGCCCGCTCGAGGTGCCCATCTCAGCGGCGACGTCCCGGACGGTCGTCGCCGCAAGGCCCTTCCGACGGGCCACCGCGAGCGCGGCGGCCACGATCGCGTCGCGGCGGTCCGATGGGCGGAGACGAGCCATGTCCCGCCAGACTAGACGATATTGCGCATTCGTCCAATAGCAGTTATCGTCGCCCGACGTCCAGCGTCCGGCCGCCGCGTCCTTCAGCGGCCCGGGCGAGGCGCGAGCCGGAGACAGGCCGTCGATGATCCGAACCTCGCCCTTCCACGAGCGCACGAGCGCCGCGAACGAAACCGGCCTGTGGACCCACTGGGTCGGCTACCTGGCCGCCGCCAAGTACCAGACCTCCGAGAAATTCGAGTACTTCGCGATCCGCAACAGCGCAGGGTTGTTCGACTCGTCGCCGCTGTTCAAGTACCGGATCCACGGCCCCGACGCCGAGAGCTTCCTGAGCGGGGTTCTCGCCCGCGACATCCGGACGTGTCCAACCGGTCACGGCCAGTACACGATCTGGTGTGACGACCGGGGCTTCGTGGTCGAGGACGGCGTCGTGTTCCGCAATGCCGCGGACGACTACCTGCTCACCTCGGCCGAGCCGAATTTCGCCTATTTCGCCGACCTGGCCGTCGGTCACGACATCGAGATCGAAGACGTCTCCGAGCGCTACGGCGTGCTCGCCATCCAGGGCCCGGCATCACGGACGATCCTCGCCGGACTCGCCCCGGCAGTCGAGAAGCTTCCCTATTTCGGGCTGACGACCGCGAAGCTCGGCGGCCTGCCGGTGACGATCTCGAGGACCGGCTACACGGGCGACCTCGGGTACGAGATCTGGGTCGCCTCCGACGACGCCGTGGCCCTCTGGGACACCGTGGTCGAGGCATCGCGGGGGAGGGGAGTCATCCCGTTCGGGCTCACCGCCCTGTCGATGGCCCGGATCGAGGCCGGCCTTCTGCTCCTCGACGTGGACTTCCAATCGAGCAGGTTCGCCTGGACGGACGCCCACCGATCGACCCCGATCGAGCTCGGCCTCGGCTGGATGTTCAAGGACCTGGCGGCGTCTGATCGGACCTTTCTTGGTCGCGAGGCGATCGCCCGTGAGATCGCCGACAAGACATCGCGCTGGAAGCTGACTGGTCTCGTCCTCGATTGGCGCGAGTACGACCGCCACTTCGACGCGGCGGGTCTCATCCCGCCCAAGGACCACACGCCGATCGAGGAGGAGTACTACATCTACGACGATGACCTCAAGCAGCTCGGGTACGCGACGAGCCTCATGTACTCACCGATGCTCCAGCGCCACATCGCCCTCGCCCGCGT
>DATHGS010000209.1:0-7179 GCA_035490155.1 Candidatus Methylomirabilota bacterium
TGCCCCCATCGATGACGCTCGTCTTGCCAGTGTCGGCAGGGTTACCGGCCGCATGATAAGCAGCGAGGGCGGAAACGCCGACGACACAGGTCGCAGCCGTGTCGGCGAAGGTAACCTCGATGTAGGCAGCCGCACCGATCACCTGCTGGCGGACGTAATCCGTCAGGCCGGTCATCGGGCTGTCGTCGAGTCGCAGGTAGGTGTTCGGGTCGATCGCCGTTCCGTCGTCATTGCGGAACGAACCAGGTGTGCTGTTCGTACCCATCCCATCGGGTCTCAGTGCCACGACCGTCCCGGCGCCAATGGGGTAATCAGCCGAGGTGGCCGAGATGAGCACGTCGTCATAGTTGGCCGTGAATGTGTCGGCCACCACGGTCGAACCCAACCGCAGGGTGCTCACCGTGCTGGCCGTCTCGGTCGATGAGAGCGCGGCCTGCGCCACGCCGTCGATCTGCCAGTCGGCCGTCCGCGGGTTGGTGGACGCGCCAAGGCGAAGGTCGATCCGATACCAGGTGCTGGCGCTTACGGTCGACGAGGCGACCGTGACAGCCGTATTTGCGAAGCGCAGCGTCAGCTTCGCGCTGCTCGCCTGGTAGCCGAGGCGAAGATCGCTCCCGGCGGCGGCATCGAGGATCAGCAGCTCGTTGACGTCGGCCGCGGGCAGTGATGCCAGTCGGAGGTAGACCCGGACGACGGCCACGCCGGCCCCGATCGCCAGCGATGCGTCGCTCGCCGTCCCGACGGGGTCAGTGTCCTTGAGCGAGTAGTTCCCGGTCCGCCAGACGACCGAGTCGGCGGTCATCCCGGTCCCGTTGACGGCCGAGAAGAGGGCGCCGCCCGTCGCGGAAACCGCCCCGTGCTCGAACCCGGTCACCTTCACCGGGGACGGCGTGGGGCAGGGCACCGCACCGCTGATGCCGACCGTGGTGTTGACGGTCAACCCGTTGACGGTGATCGACGGCGGATTGCCCGCCTTCCCGTTGCGCTGCCACCACATGCCGAGCTCCGCTCCGGCGTCAGCAGCATCAAGGTCACCCGCCTGCGATTCGTTCGCGACCGTCGCCTGGATGGCCACCGAGACGTGGGCCGCCAGAGCGCTGCCCAACAGGAACAGGACCGTGATGAGCGCGAGGATCGCCGGCAGCGACTGGCCGCGCTGGTCACGATGGAACCGGCGCATCACCACATCCTCGGAGCCGCGCGGAGGATCTGGCTCAGCGTCTCGCCGCTGCTCCCGGTCAGGGTCAGCGTCACGAGGATTGTCGAGCGACCGGATCCGATCTGGATCGACTGCCACGTGCAGCCCGATACGTTCCTGACCAGGGTCCGGGTGCCGGCGCCACTGATCCGCACCAGGTTGCCTGAGGCCGTCTGGTATCGCACCGATGATCCCCCCTCGTTGAATCCGAGATCGATCGCCGTCGCGCAGGATGTCGAGCTCGTCTGCGACGCGGCGGACGCGCCGGCCGTGGCCATGAGGCCGTCCCGGTCGAAGCTCAGGGAGGCAACGGACAGGTCGGCGGCGAACTGGCTGCGGTCGTCCGCGCGTTGGCGCAGGTCGTTGCTCGTGAAGATCGTCGACACGATGACGCTCATGACCATCGCTCCGATGACCGTCCCGACCAGCACCTCGGTGAGGCTGGCGCCTCGAGTGTCGGCCTGGAACGCCCGGATCCGCCTGATCATCGGGACGACTTCGCGAACTCCAGGGAGGTGATCGCCGTACCACCCACGGCGATTGACAGCACCACCTTCTGGAGCCCAATGGCATTCTGCGTGCCGGTCCAGGCCGACGTCCCGTCCCACCAGGTCACTGCGACCGTTCGCGAGAAACCGGTGGGCAGCGTCTCGTAGAACGCGCTGTAGTCGCCGGCTGCCTGGTACGGCGCAGCGACGATCCTGGCTGCCTGGGCCCGCGCCAATCCCTGTCCGATGGCCCGATCCTCGGCGTTCCGGCTCGTGATGGCGAAGGTGGAAAGACTGGTCATGAGGACCATGAGGGCGATCCCAAGGAGGGCGGAGGAGACCAGCGATTCGACGAGGCCGACGCCACGCTCATCCGCGTGCAGCCGGCGGACCCACCGCATCATTTGATCGCGTGCAGGATGCCGTACATCGGCGTCACGACCGACAACGCGACGAAGCCGACGACCAGCGCGACCCCCAGGATCAGCATCGGTTCGATGACGGTGACCATCTGCTTGGTCCGGTAATCGAGGTCGTCATCCATGAACTCGGAGGCCTGATCGAGGTAGCGATCGAGCGTTCCGGTCTCTTCGCCGACCTTCACCATCTGGATGAGGAGCGACCCGAACAATCCCGAGGCCTGCAGCGGCTCGGTGATGCCGTCGCCGGAAATCAGACGCTCCCTGACCGGCGCGAGGCGCCGCACGTAGTTCTGGTTGCCCGTCCCGCTGGTGGCGATGTCGAACGCCCTGGCAATGGGCACGCCAGCCCGCAGGAGGATCCCGAGGGTCCGCGCGAAGCGCGTCTCGATCCCGAGCCTGACGAGACCGCCGATGACTGGCACACGAAGGATTACCCGCTCGCGGATCCGCCGGATGACCCGCGCATCGCGGACAAGGGAGAACCCGACGATGACGCCGACGACGACGGCCACGGTCTGGACGCCGTACGCCGCGCCGAAAGAGCCGATCGCGATCATGATCTTCGTTGGCAGCGGAAGCTCGGCGTCGAAATCCGCGAAGAGACTCACGAACGAGGGGAGAACGACCGTCGTGAGGATCGCCACGACCACGGCCGCCAGGCCCATGACGATGGCCGGATAGAGCATCGCCTGACGCATCCGACGCGAGGTTGCTTCGGCCCGCTCGAGGTAGCGCGCCAGTTGGTCGAGAATCGTGTCCAGCTCCCCGGTCGCCTCGGCCGCGATGATCATGTCGACGTAGAGCCGCGAGAAGACGCGTGGGTGAGACGTCATCGCGATCGAGAGCTGTTCCCCGTTGCGCAGCTGGATCGCGACGTCATCGAGCGTTCGTCGGAAGAGGCTGGAGACCGCCTGCTGGCGGACGACCTCGATGGCGTCCAGGATCGGGATCCCGGCCCGGATGAACGTCGCCATCATCCGACTGAACAGGACCAGCTCGATGCGCTTCATCGAGTTCAGCCCGGGGATGATTCGCTCGAGCAGGTTGGGCTGGGAGGACTTCCTGGTCCCGCGGGTCGGGCGGACGTGGACCTTGCTCAGGGCGCTCATCAGCTGCTCACTCCGCGCAGGGCTTCGCTCACCGTCGTGACGCCCGCGGCGGCTTTCAGCAGCGCGTCCGTCCGCATCGGCACCATCCCGTCGGCCAGAGCCTTGGTGCGGATCTCGTCGTAGTGGGCGTTGGCGGCCACCAGGCGACGGATTTCAGGGGTGACCCGCAGGAGTTCGTACGCCCCGATCCGATCGAGATAGCCGGTGCCTGCACAATATGTGCAGCCGCGACCCAGGTAGGCATGCCCGATCGGGGCCAGCCCGGCCGCCTCGTACAGGCCGAGCTCCTCCGCGGTCGGCTCGATCTCGATACGGCAATGCGAACAGACGCGGCGCATCAGACGCTGTCCAATGACGCCGGTCACACTCGCCGAGACGAGGAAGGGCTCAACACCCATCTCCAGGAGACGGAAGAGGGCGCTCACCGCATCGGTCGCGTGCATCGACGAGAGCACAAGGTGCCCCGTCATCGACGCCTGGACGGCGATCTCCGCGGTCTCCCGATCGCGCATCTCGCCGACAAGGATGACGTCGGGATCCTGCCGCAGGATGGCCCGCAGGCCGAGGGCGAAGGTGAGCTGCGCCGCCGCGTTGACCTGAGTCTGGTTTACGTTCTCGAAGGTGTACTCGACGGGGTCCTCGATCGTCGTGACGTTGAGGGCCGCCCGATCGAGCTCGTTGATCGACGCGTAGAGGGTCGTGGTCTTGCCGCTCCCGGTCGGTCCGGCGACGATGACCATCCCGTAGCGGGACGCGAGGAGCCGCTGGTAGACAGGTCGCACATCGGCCGAGACGCCGAGCTCGGTGAGACGCAGAACCGCTCGATCTCGATCGAGCAGACGCATCACCACCTTCTCGCCCCAGATGGTCCGCATCGTCGCCACCCGGATATCGACGTTCCGACCGTCTACGTCGATCGAGATCTGGCCGTCCTGGGCCCGCTGCTTCTCGACGATGTTGAGTTCAGCCAGGATCTTGATTCGGCTCACAAGGCCGGGCGCCAGCTCCGCCGGCAACTCCGTCACATCGCGCAGGATCCCGTCGACGCGGGCCCGGATCCGAAGCCCGTTCGCGTGGGGTTCGATGTGCAGGTCGCTCGCCCGGTCACGCAATGCCTGCGCCACCAGGAGATTGACGATCTGGACGACCGGCGCGTCCTGCAGGCCCTCGAGACGCGGGGTGAGCGTGCGTGTCGCGGGGAGAGTGGCTGTCGGTCGCGTGCTCGTGAAAGCGCTGACCTGCGCTTCCAGGTCTCCGGTCACCCGGTAGCGATGGCGGATCGCGTCATCAATCTCCGAGCGCAACGCGAGCAACGGGATTACCCGTCGGCCAACGATCTGCTCGACCTCGTCGAGGAACAAGCGGTTACTCGGGTCGTCCGTCGCGACGAGCAGGTTCGCGTCATCGGGACCCGAGAACGCCAAGGGCATGACCCACAGGCGCCGCGCGTCGCTCTCACCCAGGGCACCCATCGCGGCGTTGTCGCTGGGCCGCTCGCGAAGATCGACGAGCGGAGTGTCGAGCTGGACCGCGAGTACCGCGGCAAGCTCGACCTCGTCGAGGAAACCGTCCTCGCGCAGGATCTCGCCGAGACGCTTCCGTCGCTCTCCCTGGGCCGCCAGCGCGCCATCGAGCTGGCCCTCCGTGATGAGGCCAGCCTTCAGCAGGAGGTCACCCATCCGCGGAGGGGCGGGGACCGGATTGAACGCGACCGGGGCTGCGGCCATCTCCGCTGACGCCGGGTTGGATACCGACGCCGGGTCGGCCGCGTGCATCGTCAGGTCGGTCATCAGGCGATCCCCGGCCAGAGCAGGCCGGCGAGCTGTCGCCCGGCCAGGGCGGAGGTGGCTGCACCTACCGCGAGGGCCGGGGCGAACGGCAGAGATTCATGGCGCCCAAGTTGGCCTATGGCGATGAGCAGGAGACCGACCGCTGCACCGACGGCGAAGGCCACGAAGATGGCCACAAACACGCCGGGCCAGCCGGCGACCAACCCGATGAGCCCCACGAGCTTGATGTCACCCCCGCCCATCGCGCCGTGCGTGATCATCCCGATCGCGATGAAGAAGGCGGCGGCCGCGAGCCCGGCGAGGATGAAGCTCCACCAGGCCCCGTCCGGGCGGACGAAGGCGACGACGAGCGCGACCGTGATCGCCGGGTAGACCGCGACGTTGGGGATCCGTTGCCGCCGGACGTCGTAGACGGCGATGGCGATCAGGAACGCCGCGTACGCGGCGGCGATCAAGGCCATCCAGGCGGGCCAATTTGACAGACTCTCATCCACGGATGACATCCCACGATGGCCGCGACCGATGAGGGACTCGCCGGTGACGCGGCTGCTTTCTCGGACTGCCACCAAGTTCAGGCGACCGCCGCGCATGTGCACGCGTCATCAAGGTATGACCGTCGTTAGCCATCGGCCATGGTACGAACGTCGCCCGACCACACCCGACCGGCCCAGAAGACCTCGCACCACCTGCACCGCGGGGGCGGAACGTGCGCCTCGAGGAGCTGATCGCGTACGCCCTCGAATGAGCTGGCCGAAAGCGCAGGGAGCCGCCCTGCGTCCGTCAGGCGCGCCGCGTATCGCGGCGGAAGAGGATCATGGCCGCGGCGGCGAACCCTGCCGTCCACAGGACGACACTCAACAGCCAGGTCGGATCGAAGGCGCCTCCCACCAGCGGGTAGCGGGCGATTGAGGCGACCCCGTACGTCGGCATGAAGGGGGCGATGTCCTGCAGGACCGAGGGCAGGAGAGCGATCGGGATAAACAGGCCACCGAGCAGGGAAAAGACCCCCAGCACCGGACTGATGATCTGCATCACGTTCTCCGACGGCAGCAGGTAGCCCATGAACAACCCGAAGGAGGCGAAGACGAGTGAGGCGGCCCATGCAAGGATCCCGGTCAGTACCCATGAAGCCGGCGCCATCTGCACGCCGTCGATGACACCGACGACGTAGACGACCGTCACCGACGTCAGCCCCAGCAGCATCGCCACGAGGATCTTGATGACGATGTAGGCAGCGGGGCGAAGCGGCGTCAGGCGGAGCTGGCGGCTCCACCCTTGGGCGCGTTCGATCGACACCATCGCTCCGCCCGAGGTCGCTGCGAGCATCGCCCCGTAGACGGCGATGCCGATCATCGTCGTGGCGGCCGTGAATCCGATGCCACCCACCGCGACGGCCCGCCTGTTCGCCTTGAAGAGCACGAAGAGGACCACTGGCACCACCAGTGTCACGACGACGGTCCGCCGATTGCGCACGAGGCGGCGAACCTCGATGGACAGGAATGTGAGATTGAACCCACCCAGCGGCGGCGCTTGGCGCTCAGCGAGCGGCACGGTCGCGGGCACCTTCGCGCTCACGCCGCGCTCCCGTCGGCGGCCAGGTTGACTGGATCCGCGTTGGGCTCGTCCGAAGTGAGGGCGAGGAACGCGTCCTCGAGGTTGTGGGCGACGATCTCCACGTCGTGCGCCGCGGTCGCCGTCAACAGATACTTCGCCACCGCGTCGGAATCCATCGTCTGGATGAGGACACGATCGCCGCGGATCTCGACCGAGCGGACACCGGGCAAGCCCGATAGGGTCGTCTCGTCGGGCTCCGCCAGGCTCGCCCGGACCGATCGTCCGCTCGAGAGATTCCGGACCTCGGCGGCCGATCCGTCGGCGACGATCCGGCCCTGGCGGAGCAGGATGATCCGGTCGGCGTACGCGTCTGCCTCCTCGAGGTAGTGGGTCGCAAAGAGGACTGTCCGGCCCCGCTCCGCGTCGCGGCGGATGGCGGACCAGAAGTCGCGTCGGCCCTCCACGTCCATTCCAGCCGTGGGCTCGTCGAGGGCCATGAGAGCCGGGTCAGGCATGAGGGCCAGGGCGAACCGGACGCGCTGCTGCTCACCGCCCGAGCACTTTCCGACGAGCCGATTCGCGATATGCGTGATCCCGGCCCGTTCGAGCACCTCGTCG
>DATHGS010000210.1:0-3250 GCA_035490155.1 Candidatus Methylomirabilota bacterium
CGCCCGCCACGGGTAGGCGAGGGCGAAATCCATCGGGTAGGCCCGAGTGAGGGTCCGGTGGACCTCGTGGAGCAGGTTGCGTTCTTCCTCGATCGCCGGCGCGCGCCAGCGAACGTCGAGCCACATCAGGCTGAGCGCCCGGTTCAGGAGGCACTTTGCGTCGGTCGCGTCAGCCCACCACGGCGTGATGTCGGTCGCGATGCGGGTGTCGGAGACCGCCGCCTCGAGCCACCCGTCGTCGCGTGGACCGAGCACCGTTGCGATTGCACCGTCGAAGGTGTATGTGGTGGTGCCGGGGATCCCGACCTGGGGGCCCTCGTGGCCGGCGGCCCGACCGGCACGGGCCCTTACCAGCGTCTGGCCTAGCCAGCCCAGGTAGGCGCGCTCGGTCGCAGTCCGATCGGCGAAGGTTGTCCCCGCGTTGTCGTCAAGCGCTCCCGGGTCAGTCTCGCCGCGATCCCAGGTGATCGACAGTTCTTCGCCCAATCGCTCCGCGAGGTGGCCGATGAACCGGTGATAGCCCGGCCCCAGCATCTCGGTCTCGGCGGTCAGCGCCACGCGGCCCGAATCACCCGCCGACAGCACGACCGGCGGGGCCGCCGGATGGAGCGCGATGGACAGTTCGGCTTCGCCACCTTCGAGCGTGCGTCGGGTCGTCGATCGGACGGTGTCGCCGTACTCGGCCGACATCCACGTCTCCACGCTCTCGAGCAGGCTGTTACCAGACGGGACGCGCAGGATCAGGCCGCGTCGCGATGCCTGACCGACGACCCGAGAGAGAAGCGGCTTGTCGATCATCAATGCCATGGCGCATCGACGATACCGCCGTGCGCGGCCAGTTAGACCAAGCGGGAGGTACCACCCGACGGGGCGCAACAGTACGTGCACGCATCGATATCCGACCGATATGGTCGGAATTGCGTGTTCGCGCTACACTCGGCCGAGCATGGACGACCTCTACCGCGACTACATCCTCGAGCACTACCGGCGACCCCACAATTTCGGGGTCATCGAGGACCCGACCGCGTCGTTCGAGGGGAGCAACCCCCTCTGCGGCGACCGGATCACGATGCAGCTCGGGATCAGCGACGGGATCGTCGAGCGAGTCGGCTTCACCGGCCGCGGCTGTGCGATCAGTCAGGCCAGCGCATCGCTGCTGACCGACGAGATCAAGGGCAAGTCGGTCGCGGACGTCGAAGCTTTCCGGGCCGACGACCTGCTCGATCTCCTCGGCATCGACATCAGCCCGGCTCGGCTGAAGTGCGCGATGCTCAGCCACGAGACGCTCCACAACGCCCTCGACGAAGCCGGCGCGCCGGTTTCAACAGAGACCCCGGCATGACAGTCGACCGCGGGCGCCGCTGCATGTGTCGCCGGCCGGCCTAGCCGGCTCGAAACCCAGACCGACTTCCCACCGCCCTGCCGCGGAACCCCGCGACAGCCCGTCGAGACCGGAGCCACCAAGCCCCATGCCGAAAACCTACGCCGACCTTCTCCGCGAGGCGCGCGCCTCGATCCGGGAGGTCACACCCCAGGATGTTGGAGCGCTGCCACCGGGCGGCGCGACGATCGTCGACGTTCGCGAAGCCAGCGAATGGGAGCAGGGCCACTTGCCGGACGCCGTCCACATCAGCAAGAGCTACGTCGAACAGCAGATCGAAGGCGCGGTCCCTGACCGCGACGCCCCGGTCGTCCTGTATTGCGCCGGAGGCGTGCGAAGTCTCTTCGCCGCCCAGTCGCTCGAGCAGCTCGGCTATACGAACGTCGCCTCGATGTCGGGTGGCTTCCAGGCCTGGAAGTCGGCCGGGCTGCCGTGGGAGGCGCCGGTCATCCTGAGCGCGGAGCAGAAGCAGCGCTACAGCCGCCACCTGCTCATCCCGGAGGTCGGTTCGGCCGGCCAGGCTCGTCTGCTCGGCTCGAAGGCGCTGCTCATCGGCGCCGGCGGTCTCGGCAGCCCGGCGGCTCTCTATCTCGCGGCCGCCGGCGTCGGCACGATCGGGATCGTCGACTTCGACGTCGTCGACCTCTCCAACCTCCAGCGGCAGATCCTCCACACGAACGACCGAATCGGCGAGCGCAAGGTCGAGTCGGCCCGCAAGACGATCAACGCCCTGAACCCGGACGTGACGGTCATCCCGCACGAGGAGATGCTCGTCGCCGGCAACGTCGACCGGATCATCGCGGGATACGACGTGATCATCGACGGGACCGACACCTTCGACACCCGCTACCTCCTGAACGATGCCGCCGTCGCAAAGAACATCCCGGTGGTCCACGCGTCGGTCTTCCGGTTCGAGGGCCAGCTGACGACCTTCATTCCGTTCGAAGGCCCGTGCTACCGCTGCCTCTACCCGACCCCGCCACCGCCGGAGCTCGCCCCCGGCTGCTCCGTGGCCGGCGTCCTCGGAGTCGTGCCCGGGATCATGGGCATGCTTCAGGCCAACGAGGCGCTGAAGATCCTGCTCGGGATCGGCGACACCCTGGCCGGCCGGCTGCTCCTGTTCGATGCCCTCGACACGTCCTTCACCGAGCTGAAGCTCCGCCGCGACCCGAGCTGCCCGGTCTGCTCGACCGAGGCGGTCGCCGCCCGGGCGGAAGGCCGGCCACTCGCCATTCCGTCGTTCGCGGCGCCCGCCGCCGAGCAGCCGTTCATCCTCGGAGGCCCTGCGTGAGCGTCGTCAAGATCCCGACCGTCCTCCGTCCCCAGGTCGGGGGCAACAAGGAGGTCGAGCTGGCCGGGGCGACCGTCGGTGCGGTCGTTGACGCATTGACGACCCAGTACCCGTCGCTCAAGAGCCAGCTCCTGACGGCCGACGGCGAGCTCAATCGCTTCGTCAACGTCTACGTCAACGGCCAGGACGTTCGCTATCTCGACGGGCTGGCAACCGCGGTCGCCGAGCGCGACGAGGTCCGCCTGCTCCCGGCGATGGCCGGCGGCGAGCACCGCGAGCGCTGACGATGGCGCTCCCGAGGCCGGTCGTCGTCCGGCGTCCGGGCCCCAGGGACGACAGCGTTGCGGGGGCTGGCAAGCCGAAGGTCGGCCACACCCATTCCCACGCCCACGCTGCGCTCGCCCCGCACGGCGGCCGCTACGACAGCATCCTCGACGCGATCGGCTACACGCCGCTCGTGGAGATTCCGCGCATGTCCCCGAACCCGTCGGTGCGCCTCCTTGCCAAGCTAGAGATGCTCAACCCGACCGGGTCGGTCAAGGACCGCGTCGCGAAGTACCTGATCGAGGACCTCGAGA
>DATHGS010000211.1:0-4041 GCA_035490155.1 Candidatus Methylomirabilota bacterium
CTCGGCCAAGGGAAGAGACGACCTCCGCCCGGGCAAAACCAACTCCACCGCTGAACTCGTTTCGCTTGGCTGCAACGATCGCGGAGCGGGCCGGATCGACGAACTCCGCCGAGCGCCGAACGAGATCGGATCATTGGACGCCCCACGGGACGGCCGATGTTGGAGCACGGCGGCGGGGACGGACACGGAAGCCGGCTCGACCCCGCCGCGCAAGCTTCAGGCATCGGCGCGCAAGCTTCAGGCGTTGGCGCGACTGAACGCGCGCGAGGCGAGCCACACCGCGCCGATGGCGAGGATCGTGGTGAGCCCGATCCCGATCGGGACCTCGACATTGCCCCAGTCGCCGTTGAACAGCGCCCGCGAGGCGTCGACCGCGTGGGTTAATGGATTGAGCGAGGCGATGAACCGCAGCCAGTCGGGCGCGAGCGCCATCGGCAGCAGGATCCCGGAGAGCAGCAGGAGCGGGAGCGCAATTCCCTGGACGACCGGCGCCAGGGCGTCCTCGCTCTTCAGGACGAGCGCGGCCGTGTACGACAGCGGCGCCGTCACGAGGCCGATCAGGGCGAGGAGGCCGAGCAGGGCGATCGACCCGGCCGGGTCCAGGTGCAGGCCAAATGGGATGGCCAGAACGATCATCAGCGCCCCCTGGGCCACGAGGATCGTTACGTCGCGCAGCGAACGCCCGACGAGCATGGCGGATCGGCTCATCGGCGTGACCCGCATCCGTTCGACGACGCCGTTGCGCAGCTCGGCGACGAGGCCGAACCCGACGAAGGCGCCGCCGAAGACGGCGATCTGGACGAGGAGCCCCGGGATGAACCAGTTGAAGGCATTGGTGCCGGCGCCGGCGGCCTTGGTCGACGCCTCCAGGAGGGGCCCGAACAGGACGAGGTAGAGGATCGGCTGGAAGATCCCCATGATGATCCAGACGGGCTGGCGCAGGGTCAGGGTCAACGAGCGACGGTAGATCAACAAGCTGTCGCGGAGAGCCTTCATCGGAAGAATCCTTTCGTTATCCGGATGGGGGTGGAGCGTCAGGCGGCGGCCGCGTCGTCCCGAAGGGAGCGCCCTGTCTGGCGCAGGAACACGTCGTCGAGGCTCGGCTTGTTGAGGGCGATCGAGATCGTCGCAACGCCGGCCGAATCCAGGAACCGAAGCAGCTGCGGCATGGCCGTCTCTCCCCGGTCGACGTACAGTCGGATGAGGTCGTCGTCGTGCTCGCCGATCTCGCGAACGAAAGGCAGCCCACCCGCGAGGGCGATGACCCGGTCGCGCGGACCCTCGACGCCGAGGGTGATGACGTCGCCGGCGACCTGCTGCTTCAGCTCGTCGGATGTGCCCTCGGCCACGATCCTGCCCTGGTCGATGATCGCCAGGCGATCGGCAAGCGCGTCCGCTTCCTCGAGATAGTGGGTCGTCAGGAACACGGTCGTACCGAGCTCCCGGAGCGCCCGGATCTCGTCCCACATGCGAGCCCGCGCCTGCGGGTCGAGGCCCGTCGTCGGCTCGTCGAGGAAGAGGACGGACGGCCGATGGACGATCCCGAGCCCGACATCGAGTCGTCGCTTCATGCCGCCCGAATAGGTCCCGGTCGCACGGTCGGCAGCCGCCTCGAGATCGAGTGTCTTCAGGACGTCCGCGGCGCGCGTCGTCGCGTCGCTCTTCGACATCCCGTAGAGGCGACCCTGGAGGACGAGCTCGCCACGGCCGGTCTCGGCCGGATCGGTCGAGCCGCCCTGTGGGACGTAGCCGATCCGCTGGCGGACGAGCTGCGGCTCGCGGCGGAGGTCGGCACCGGCGACCGTCGCCTCGCCCGATGTCGGGCTGAGGAGCGTCGCCAGCATGCGCAGGGTCGTCGTCTTGCCGGCCCCGTTCGGGCCGAGGAAGCCAAAGATCTCACCGGCGCCGACCCGCAAGTCGACCCCCTGGACGGCTTCCACGGCACCGCCTCGCGTCTTGAATGTTCGTCGGAGATCCGTCGTCTCGATCATCGCGGTCGAAATCCGGGTGGGAGCTGCCATGCCGATCGCCTCCTTGCTGCCGTATGCTGTCGACAGAGCTCCTTGCACTGTTCAGCAACATCGGTCATTATCTGCGCAGTGCAGATAGTTACCGAGTCAGGAGCGCTTGTCAACCATGAAACGCGACAACATCGACAACGTCCTTCGTTCGCTCCGGCGGGTGAACCTCCAGGGCTCGTTCTTCGGCCAGACGGTTGCGGTCCGGTTCGGCCTGTCCGAATCGGACATCGAGACGCTCGAGGCACTCATCGACATGGGCGCCACGACGGCCGGTCGGCTCGCCGAGCTGACCGGTCTCACGAGCGGCGCCGTCACCCGGGTCATCGACCGGCTGGAGCAATCCGGCTACGTCCGGCGGGTCCCCGATCCGGCCGATCGCCGCAAGGTCATCGTCGAAGTGGTCCCGGAGAAGGTCGCGGCCGTCCAGTCGACGCTGAATCGGGTCGGCACGGCCGGCGCCGAGGAGATCGGTCGCTACACGGACGCCCAGCTCGCGCTGATCAGCGACTTCCTCACCCGGATGGAGCAGATCACCCGCGACGAGGCGACGAACCTCCGTGAGCATCCCGACGAGCGGTCCGAGAGCGAGTCATTGTCGGAACATTCAGCGTCGTTGGGCGGCCTGACGAGCGCGCGCCTGCTCGTCCGATCTGGGCTGTCCGAGGTCCGCCTCGGCCCGGGTGCGGCGGCCGGTGAGCTCTACCGCGCCGAATTCCAGGGAGCCACGCCGCAGGTCCGCCTCCGCGACGGGCGCGTCATCGTCCAGTACCGCGGACTCCCGTTCGACTGGCGGAAGCGCAAGGCAACGCTCGGCCTGAACACGACGATCCCGTGGGCGATCGAGATCGTCGGTGGCGTCGGGCGCGTCGAGGCGGATCTCCGCTCGGTCGACGTGACGAGGTTCGAGCTGACAGGCGGCACCGAGACGTTCCAGCTGGAGCTGGGAACGCCACGGGGCGAAGGCAACGTGCGGATCGTCGGTGGGGCGAGGACGATCCGTATCGAACGACCCTCGACGGTTCCCGTCCGCCTGGCGCTGACCGGCGGCACCGGCGAGGTCCTGCTCGATGGGACGCGTCTCGGCGAGAAGGGCGGCAAGGCCACGATCGACTCGCCGGGCTGGGACCGCGCGAAGGATCGCTACAACGTCGAGGTCGTCGGCGGCTCGAAGTCGATCGAGATCGTCGCCCGCCCGGGCTGAGGCCGAAGTGTGGCAACACCCAGGTAAGAAACGAAGTCGCCGCTGGGGCGGTTCAGGGCAAGGCGACGGCGAGCACCGGAGCGAGCGCACCTCGAGGTGCGTGAGCGAGGAGCGCAGGCGTCAACGCGGCCATGGGCCGCTCCGGTGGCGACGCTACGCGCCGGGAGCCGGTCGGTCGAGGTGGGCGAAGAACTCCGCGCGCGTCCGATCGCGGGTCCGGAACAGCCCCAGCACCGACGAGGTCGTCATGATCGTGCCCGGCTTGCGGATGCCGCGCATCACCGCGCAGAGATGCGTCGCCTCCATGACGACGCCGACGCCCTGCGGTTCGAGCCGGGTCTGGAGGAACTCGGCGATCTGCTGGGTCAGCCGCTCCTGGACCTGGAGCCGTCGAGCGTACATCTCGACGATCCGTGGGATCTTCGAGAGACCGATCACCCGGCCGCGCGGGATGTAGGCCACGGCCGCCGTCCCAAAGAACGGCAGGAGATGGTGCTCGCAGAGCGAGTAGAACGGGATCGCCTTGACGACGACCATCTCGCTGTAGCCGACATCGAAGATCGCCCCGTTGATTAGCCGCTCCGGGTCGACGTGATAGCCCGCCGTCAGCTCCGTGTACATCCGGTGGACCCGTTCGGGGGTGCCCAGGAGCCCGTCGCGGTCCGGGTCGTCGCCGATCTCGGACAGGATCTCGCGGACGGCCGCCTCGACCCTGCCGTTGGCCGTGGGGTCGTACTCGCGACCAAGGTCGCCGGAGATGTCGTCGGCGGCAGCGGACGATTCGCCGATCTCGGTCTCGATCTCCTCGACGAGGCGGCG
>DATHGS010000212.1:0-2990 GCA_035490155.1 Candidatus Methylomirabilota bacterium
GCCATCCGCCAGGCCCTGCCCGACACGCCCCTGAGCGTCGATACGACGAAACCCGTCGTCGCCGAGGCTGCCCTCGCGGCCGGTGCCGACCTCGTCAACGACGTCTGGGGCGTCGCCGAAGACGACGGCATTGCCCTCGTCGCGGCTGCGCACGGCGCGCCGCTTGTTCTCATGCACAACCGGGCCGAGCCGCGCTACGACGACCTCGTGGCCGAGGTCATCGCCGATCTCGAGGCGGCGATCGAGCGAGCCGTCCGGGCGGGCGTCGGACGCGAACAGATCATCGTCGATCCGGGATTCGGGTTCGGCAAGACGCCCGAACACAATGTGGCGATCCTCGCCTCGATCGGACGACTGCGGGTTCTCGGGCGGCCGATCCTCCTCGGGACGTCGCGCAAGTCGACGCTCGGCCGGATCCTCGACCTGCCGGCGGATCAGCGGGTCGAGGCGACGCTCGCCACCACGGCGCTGGGGATTGCCGCTGGCGTCGACATGATTCGCGTCCACGACGTTCTGGCCAACGTCCGCGTCGCCCGCACGGCGGATGCGATCATCCGGGGAACATGGCGACCCAGCGCCCAAGCCGAAGGAGGCCTCGCCTGAGCGACCGGATCGTCCTCACGAACATGCAGTTCCAGGGTCGTCACGGCTACTACGATCACGAGCTGACGACGCCCCAAGCGTTCGAGGTCGACGTCGAGCTGCTGCTCGACCTCCAGCCCGCGGGCCTCGACGACGACCTGACGAAAACGGTCGATTACGCCGAGGTCTACAGCGCCACCCGCCAGATTGTCGAATCGACCTCCTTCCGCCTGCTCGAGGCCCTCGCCGAGGCGATCAGCCACGAGCTCCTGGCAGATTTTCCGATCACCGACGTCGTCGTCCGGATCCGCAAGCCGGAAGTCAAGCTCGGCGGGCCGCTTGACCACGCCAGCGTCGAGATCCGGCGCCGTCGCCCCGCCAGCTGAGCCGGGCGGCATCGGCGTTGCCCGGTGCCGCGATGCCGTTGGCTGGTGGGCCGGTCAGAGGTCCGCGGGGCGCGTCCCCAGGGTCACGGAGATCGTCAGCGTCTTGCCGTCGCGGAGGACCTTGAGGTCGATCTTGTCGCCCGGTGCATGCTGGGCGAGGACCGCGTTGAGCGGGTGCTCGGTGTCGATCTTCGTATCGCCGATCGCGACGATGATGTCGCCTGGCTTGATCCCGGCCGCCTCGGCCGGACTGCCCGGGGTAATCGCCGGCTTGCCTGTACTGTCGGCTTTCGGGGAAACCCAGGCGCCCTGGTCGACGGGCAGTGACTCCGTCTTCGCGACCTGCTTGTCGATGGGCGTGTAGCGCACACCGATGTACGGCCGGGCGAGCTGCTTGCCCGCCTTGGCCTGTTCCATCAGCGGCTTGGCGATGTTGATCGGGATCGAGAAGCCAATCCCGGTCGAGTCGCGAGCGATGGCGGTGTTGATCCCGATCACGGCGGCCGTGGAGTCGAGCAGCGGCCCGCCGCTGTTGCCGGGGTTGATCGCGGCGTCGGTCTGAATGAGGTTGTCGAGCTGGCTGCCGTCTGTCGTGATCTGGCGGCCAGTCGCGGACACGATGCCGCTCGTGACCGTGTTCGAGAACGTTCCGAGCGGGCTGCCGATCGCGACGACGAGCTCGCCGACCTTGAGCGCGTCCGAGTCGCCGATCGATGCCGCTGTCAGGCCGGTCGCGTCGATCTTGACGATGGCGAGGTCGGTCAGCGTGTCGATGCCGTAGACGGTGCCCGTGTACGTCGTGCCGTCCTTGAGCTCGACCGTCAGCTTGTCGCTGCCGGTGACGACGTGGCGGTTCGTCAGGATCCAGCCGTTGGAATCGAAGATGAGGCCGGAGCCGATGCCCTCAGTGGGGGTCGTGCCGTTTGGATCGAATGGGTTGTTTGGATCGAAGCTTGGATTGTTCGGGTCGATGGCCGCGCCACCGGTCTCGGTCGTGATCCGGACAACCGCCGGGCCCGCCTTGGCGGCGACGTTGATGATCGCCGACGATTCGTCGATCGTGATCGGCTGCTTCCCCGCGGTCGCCGACACGGCGTTCGAGCTGGGCGCTGGGGCGGCCGGCCGGTCGAGCGCGCCGGTGGCGCTCAGGGCCACGAACGTGCCGCCGGAGGCAAGGACGGCCGACAGGAGCGCCGCCGACAAGACGACGCCGGTGCCTGCCGTCGGTCCGGAGGATGGCGTCGGCTGGACGCGTGCGGTCGGAGCGGTCTCGTACCAGTGCTCCGGGGTCGGTCGGACGGGCTCGGGGTCGGTCCAGGCGGACGCCGTCCAATCGGGTCGTGGCTCGGGCGGGGGCGAGAACGAGGCGACGTCGTGAGGGCGCGTCTGGTCGGTCGGATCGAAGTTGGGTCGGTCGGTCATGAAATCGGATCTTCCTTCGTGGTGAGCGCGGCGCCGCGGCGCCCGCGAGTCGAGCGGTCCATCAGCCTGAGGCCTCCGAGTTCAGTCCCGACGCCCCGCTCGGTGAAGAATCCGCCACCTTGGGCCGTTCCGTCGGCAGAGTGTCGTGCGAGGCCTGGCTTTCGGCAGCGGCAGAGGTCAGCGACTCGGCGTCGGCCGCCCGCGGATCGCGCGGCAGGACGACCGTGAACCGCGACCCGGTCCCGAGGCGGCTGTCGACCGCGATGGAGCCATGGTGCATGTCGACGATCGAGCGGACGATCGCCAACCCGAGACCGCTGCCGCTGCCTCGCGCCTCGTTCGCCCGCGAGCCTCGATAGAACCGCTCGAAGATCCGTGGCAGCTCCTTGGCGTCGATGCCGACCCCCGTGTCGGTCACGTCGATCCGCGCGCCGTCACGGTGCGGGCTGAGGGCGATCGACACCTTGCCGCCCGGCGGCGTGAACTTGATGGCATTCCCGATGAGGTTGGTCAGCACCTGGCCGATCCGCGGCGGGTCGTGGCGGATCCGCAGTGGGCCCTCCGGCAGAGACACCGTCAGCTCGACATTGCGACGCCGGG
>DATHGS010000213.1:0-8220 GCA_035490155.1 Candidatus Methylomirabilota bacterium
CGTCGAGATGACGGTCGAGAGCGTCAGGGTCCACATGCTGTCGAGCCGCCACGTCGTCATCCTCAAAGACACCGACCGTGAGCGCTACCTGCCGATCTGGATCGGGCCGTGGGAAGCCAGCGCGATCGCCATGAAGCTCCAGGGTCTCGCCCCGGACCGGCCGCTGACCCACGACCTCTTCGCCAGCGCGCTCCAGGAACTCGAGGTCCGGGTCGATCGGGTCATCATCGCCACCCTGGCCGAGGAGACGTATCACGCCACCCTGGTCCTTCAGCAGGCGGGTCGAACGATCGAGATCGACGCCCGCCCGTCCGATGCCCTCGCCCTCGCGGTCCGGGCAGGCGGCCGGATCTTCGCCTCGGAGGCGGTCCTCGAGCAGGCGGCCCTTGGCGGCGACAGCGGCGTCGAAGATGACGATCCCGGCAGCGAGGGGATCCCCCTCGAGTCGACCGGCGAGAGGATCGTCGACCCGCGACTCGATGTCTTCCGCGATTTCGTCAATTCGCTCGACGTCGACCCGGGAACGGGCGAACCGCGAACCGGGACCTGATACGTCGCTGGTCGGCCGCTGACTGCGCTACGGCGCGGCTGACTCGCCGACCTGGTCCCCGAGCACCGGCGCACCCCGTCGCAGCGCGCGGGAGCGGTTGACCCACATCCCGAGGCGGAGCCGCCAGAAGTCGCGGACGGCACGCAGAACGACGGACGGCTTCGCCCCGGTCGGGGAGCCGGCGGTCCGCGGGTGGTGGGGCACGCCGACCTCGACCAGGTTCCGGCCCGCGACCCGCAGCTTGATGAGCAGCTCCGCAGAAAAGAACGCCCCGCCCGACTCAACGGCGATCCCCGCGAGGGCCTCGCGCCGGAACAACTTGCAGGCACAGTCGACGTCGCGGATCCGGAGACCGAACCAGATGAGGTTGGCGATCCGATACGCCCGGGCATACAGCGTTCGAGCAAGCGGGTCGGCCCGCTTGATCCGGAAGCCGACGACCGCGTCCGGATGATCCGGCGCGGCCAGTCGCTCGGTCAGCCGGGCGAGGTCGGCGACACGGAACTGGCGATCGCCGTCGGTGAACGCGACGAACTCGTGGCGAGCCGCCCGGAACCCTGACAGCAGGGCGGAGCCATAGCCGAGATTCGTCGGGTGATGGACGGCCCGAACGGTCTCCGGATGAGCCGCCGAGAGCTCGTCGGCGATCGCGCCGGTCGCGTCCTGAGAACCGTCGTCGATGATGATGATCTCGAACGATTCGGCGATCGCCGGGAGTGTCTCGAGCGCCTCATCGACGAGGCCCCGAAGGTTCGCCTCCTCGTTGTGGGCCGGAAAGAAGTACGACAGATGGGCGAGGCGCTCGGTCACGGACGACTGGCCGGGGTGGCGTCGCTCACGTCGGTGGGGTCTCCCTTGTTCTCCAGGCGCCTGGCCATCGATGACGGCGATGCCGGGGCGTTGGTCCTCTTATTGGATGTGCGTACCATACCGGCCTTCTCGAGTGCGCCTGCCCCGGTCGAGCGGCCCGGCCTGCTCACCACCCGAGCTGATTGGCGATGACGACGCCCCAGCCGTTGACCGCGATCGAGACGGCGACGAGGACGAGGCCGAGCGCGACGGCGGCCGTCGACCTGAGCCGGTCGAGGCCGATCGCGACAAGGACCAGCGCCCATGGCAGGAAATCGAGGCTGAATCGGTAGCCGAACTGGACCCAGCCCTGGCTGAAGTGCATGAGATTGACGAGGGCGACGATGAACACCGCCAGGAAGGCGCCGCTGACGAGCCGGTTGCGACCGTAGCGGCGTAACGCGCCGACGACCAGGAGATAGGCGGGGCTCGTCAGGATGACGCTCATGCCGATATCGCGCGGCAGCGCCAGCGGGCAGGTTGCGTCGAACAACGAGCGGATTGCGCCGGGATCCGTGCACACGGCCGGGCCGCCGCCGAGGGTCGACGGTACGACGTTCGGCGCGATCGCCGGCGTGCTGAAGAACATGATCCCGATGTTCTGCGGCAGGTAGCGCGGATCCTCGATGCCCCACGCTGGGTTGTAATTGAGGGCCGTGTAGAAGCCGGCCTCGAGGTGGTACAGGTAGTCGTAGGCCGGGTTGAAGAAATGACCCATCGACACGAGGTTGAACAGCACGAGGGCGGCGATCGGGATCGCCGCGCCGAGGGCGGCCGACCAGCCCCGCCGCAGCCAGGTCCCACCGCCGCCGACGAGGACGAAAAACGGAGCCGCGAAGATCATGGTCAGCCGGGCGGTGCAGGCCAGCCCGAAGAGGAACCCCGCGAGGAACTGGCGGCCATCGACGCCTCGGATGAGCTCGATGACCCGGGAGAGGCTTGAGGCGTGGGCCCGGGACGGCTCCGGCCCGTCGTCCGGCAGGTCGTCCTCATCCATCGCGGCATCCGGATCGGCCCCGATCGCGAGGCCCACGGCAAGGAGCGCGAGGCCGACCGCGAGGACGTGAGCCTGGTACCACGTCGTCCCGATCTGGGCGGCGTACCACAGCACCGTCCCGAACCCGAAGAAGATCGTCGCGCTGAGCCGCGCCCAGCGCCGGATCGGCAGCCGGCCGAGGACCCACCAGGCGATGCCGACGTCGATCGCGCCGATGATCGCGAAGATCGCCTGCCCGTCCGCGGCCCGACCCCATGCAGCGACGAACGGGACCAGGACGAGAGCGGGCAGAGGCGGAAACGGGATGAGCCCGCGCGGCACCCCGTCCGAGGAGGGGACCGGCAGGACGTCCTGGAAGAACCAGTTGCCCTGGGAGTCGGCGGTTGCCTCGACCGGATAGCGGATCGCCACCTGGCCCTCGAGGAACGCCTGGGCCTGCCACTCGAAGTGGTCGTAGAACCGGAATGGGTGGGTGGCGGTGTAGACGAGCAGGGCGACGAGCACGAGGCCGACCCCGATTGCGGCGGACGCCAGCCTCGCCGCCGCCTGCCCGCCCTCCGCGCGGGGATCGTGACGGCGAGCTCCCTCGCGCTCCTCCCGGGACGCCTGCAATGGACCCTGTGCTACCCTGCCATCCACCTCAGACGCTCGTGCAGGAGGCCATCTTGTCAGGCCGCGGATCGGGCGGCGGGCCGAGCCGGGGCGCGGGCGGACCGACACAGACGACCTGGGCGCGGGATGGCGTCGGGGCGATCCTTGTCGTGCTCGCCGTCGGGCTTGCCTTCCGCCTCTTCATCGTAAAAGTCTACGGCGGCACCGGCCTCGAGTTCGACCTCGCCTCGTTCCGGGGATGGGCCGACAACCTCGCCAGCCAGGGCCTCAACGGCTTCTACCAGCGCGACTTCTTCCACGATTACACGCCGGGCTATCTCTATGTCCTGTACGGCGTCGGGTTGCTCAGCCAGGCCCTGAACGGCGGTGCCGGCCAGATCGGCGACTTGATCAAGCTACCGCCGATCCTGGCCGACGTGGCGATCGGCTGGCTCGTCTGGTCGATGGCGATCGAGCTCGGGGCGAGCCGTCGGGCGGCGCTCGTCGGGGCCGCCATCGCGGTCGCGAACCCTGTCAGCTGGTTCGACTCGGTTACCTGGGGCCAGGTCGATTCGTTCGGCGTCGTGTTCCTGCTCCTCGGCCTGCGGGAGCTGTGGCGGGACCGGCCCGAGCGGGCTGCCATCTGGACGGTGATCGCGGCCCTCATCAAACCGCAGCTCGGCATCCTCATTCCACTCGTCGCCGTCGTCACGATCCGTCGCGCCATCTGGCCGGCCGGGGGCTTCGGTCGCCCGGACCCACCTGGCGCCGACCGACAGGGCGCGACCTCATCGCAGGACGACGATGTCGCCCAACGCGCCGCGCAGGGGGCCAGCATCCTCACTCGCGTGCGCGCCTGGGAGCGCCGGACCGACCAGCCGATCCGGATCCTGACGACGGCGCTCGCGGGCTTCCTGACGGCCGTGATCCTGTGCGCGCCGTTCGGCCTGTCGGTGATCGAGGTCGGTGACAACGGAGCCCCGATTCGAAGCGGCCTCATCGAGCAGGTCTTCAAGACAACCGGCGAATACCCCTACGTCAGCGTCAACGCCTACAACCCATGGGCGCTGGCCGCCCTCGATGGCCATGGCCTCGCCAGCGACGGGACCTGGGTCTGCGACGCGGTCGTGCCGCCGGTGCCGAACGGAGCCGTCTGCGACACCGCCGTCCAGTTCGGACCGGTCCCGGCGGTCGTGGTCGGCACCGCCCTCCTGCTGGCCATTTTCGCGCTGGTCTGCGTCATCGTCGCCCGGCGGCCAGACCGCCTGACGCTGCTCCTCGGCCTGACCGTGCTCGCGATCGCCTTCTTCGTCGTGCCGACGCGCGTCCACGAGCGCTACCTGTTCCCGTTCATCGCGCTCGGGGCGATCCTCGCCGGCGTCTCATGGCGCTGGCTCGCTGCGTACGTCGCCCTGTCCCTCGCGATGTTCCTCAACATGTACGTCGTCCTGACCTCGATCTATGGGGAGAGGTCCGGGACCGTCGATTGGCTGGGGATCGACGGCGCCATTCGCAGCTCGAGCGGTGTCACGGTCATTGCGATCGCCTTTCTCGCGACGGGCGCATGGGCGTTTGCCCAGCTTCGGCCGACCCGCCGAGCGGCGCTGGCCGAGGAGATCGATGCCGAGGGGGACCCCGGCTGGGAGGAGGCCGCCCGACACGATCCCTGGCGCGACCGAGCCGTTGAACGAGCCTCCGCGCCGCCATCTGGACAACGCGGCCCCCTGGACGGCGACCGAAGCGACCTGCCCGGATACTCGCTCTCTCGTCGCATTGCGGCCTCTGGACAATCGACCTCGGCGGTGGCGCCACTGCCAACGTGGTCCGATCGGCCGTCGTTCACCGAGGCCGGCGCCTGGGCCTGGTTCCGGGGCCGATTGTTCGATCGGCCGCTTCGGGCCGATCGTTCGGGCGAGCTCGTGGGTGAGTCGGGCGGGCGGCTCGACCGCCTCGACGCGTGGGTCGTCGTCGTCCTCGTCGTCGCGATTCTCGGGCTCCGGATCTTCCGTCTCGCCGAGCCCTACGAGATGCACTTCGACGAGGTCTACCACGCCCGGACCGCGGCGGAGTTCCTCCAGGACTGGCGCTACGGGATCTCCCACGACATCTACGAGTGGACCCATCCCCACCTCGCCAAATACATCATGGCCGGCGGCCTCGTCGCCTGGGGTGACGACCGGGTGACCGGGACGAGCGATCTCGGCGTTCCGGTCCGGGATGCGCTCGTCGAGCCGCGACGGGATGACCCGACGCTGCCCGACAACCGGGCCGGCGATCGACTCCACGTCGTCACCGGCTCCGAGCTTCGCTCGTACGATCTCCAGACCCGCGAGCTCGTCGCCACCACGTCAATCGCCGGCGCCGATGCCCTGGCGATCGACCCGGTTCTCAATCGCGTTTACGTCGGGACGAGTGACGGCCAGATCGTGACCGTCCAGCAGGCCCCGCTCGACGCGTTGCGAGGAGGCGGCGTTGCCAGTCCGGCCGCGCCCGAGGCCTTCGCCACGGCGGATGGTGCGATCGCCCAGATGTACGCGACCGACGATGGTGGCACGCTCCTCGTCGCGACCGCCGATGGCAAGCTCGAGACGTTCCTCGCGGCGACGGGCGAGCGCATCGCGTCGATCCCGTTGCCCGGCATTGCCGGGTTCGCGCCGGTCGGAAGCGGACCGGCGGTCACCGCCGGCGCCGGTTCGGTCGAGGATCCGACGGCGGTCGCGTCAATCCTGGCCGGCATCATCGGCGGCCAGGCGTCGACCTACGTGGCCCGCCTCGCCTCGAGCGCGGATCCCGTGATCCTTGGCGGGATCGTCGGGGCGCAGCAACGCGCCGACGTCCTCGCGGCCATCAAGGACGGGAGGCTCGCCGGGCTGACGGTCGAGGACGTTCCGCGCGTTGCCGTCGCAGCAGCCGACGGGGTCGACTTCGTCGATCCGGCATCCGGCGAGGTCATCTCCACCACCCCGCTCGACGGGGGCGCCCACGGGATCGCCGCGATCAGCGGGGTCGATGACCCGAAGCTCTACGTCACGACCGGCGGGACCAACGGATCGGCCGGCGCGGTCGCGGTGATCGTGACCGGCGGCACCCCTGCCAAGGACGGCCCGGTCGTCCAGCAGACGATCGCGATGCCGGGCGTCGGGACGCGGGTCGCGTTCGACGACGCCTCGGAGATGGTCCACGTCCTGGGCGCCACGCCGGACGGCTCGGGCCAAACGATCTATGTCATCGAGCCGCACGGAAACGCCGTGTTTGCCGACGCCCGCCTGCCCTTCGCACCGGTCGCCCTCGCCGTCGATTCCGCGAAGCTCTACCCGTCGGCGGATCGACAGCAGATCCTGGCCTTCGACACAAGCGGCCATGAGGCGACCGTCGACCTCGGCAAGCACGCATTCGCCTGGCGCCTGCCCGGGGTCATTGCCGGAGCCCTGATGGCGGGCCTGCTCTACCTGCTGACCCGGATCCTCTTCCGGCGCCGGACGGTGGCACTCCTGGTCGGCGTCCTGGCGATCGCCGACGGGATGTTCTTCGTCCAGTCGCGGATCGGGATGAACGACGCGTACGTCGGCCTCGGGATCATCGCCGCCTATACGATCTTCGCCGCGCTCTGGACGGGAGCCTGGCGCTGGCGAGGGGCGTTCTGGCTGGCGATGCCGGCGATCGGCGTCCTCCTCGGCCTGGCCCTCGCGTCGAAATGGGTTGCCCTTTATGCGATCGGCGCCCTCGGCTTGCTGATCCTCGCGCGGAGCGCGCTCGGGCGGCTTGTTCTCGTCGGCAGTTTGATCGTCATGACGGCGATCCTCGGCCATATCGCCATCGCCGCGCCGGAGGGCGGCGGGTTCGGCAACCTGCCGTTCGTCGCGATCATGATCGGGCTGACCGCGGTCGCCGCGGCAGTCTGTGTCCTCCACCCGATCGCCTGGTCGGACGACGAGATCCGCTTCGCCGTCGGCGCGCCGGCTGCGCTGGGCGTCGTCGTCGGGCTGGGCGCCGTGGCGCTCGGGAAGGCCGGAGCGACCGTCGTCATCGGTCCGCTGGCCGTGACACCGCTCTACCTCGCCGCCGGGCTCGTCGTCCTGTCGCTCGTCGTCTACGGCACGTTCTACGCCGCCGGCCGGCTCGGACTCGGGCCGCTCGCTCCGCCGCCCGCCCCGAACGATCCGGCGATGCTCCTGTCACGGCCGGCGCCACCGCCCGAGGCGTCGTGGCTCAGGCCGGGGGCGCTGCTGGGCCTGCCGATCGTCTGGATGGTCGCCTGCCTCCTGGTCCTGCCGATCGCCCTGTACGTCGCGTCCTACCTGCCGTGGGCGTTCATCGAGGGCCATCGGATCACGAACACGTGGCCACCGGGCCACACCGGCCAGACGCTCATCGACCTCACGGTCCAGATGTACAACTACCACAACAACCTCGCCGTTGCCCACGCCGCGGATTCACCCTGGTGGGCCTGGCCGTTCGATCTCAAGCCGGTCTGGTTCTACCAGGGCGGATTCGCCGGGTCGACCGCAGGCTCGATCTACGACGCGGGCAACCTCGCGATCTGGTGGCTCGGCGTGCCGGCGATGGCGTTCGGGGCCTGGCAGGCCTACGCCCGCCGGAGTCTCGCCCTCGCCCTGATCGGCATCGGCTTCGCCTGCCAGTGGGTGTCGTGGGCGCGGATCGATCGGGCGGCGTTCCAGTACCACTACTACACGAGTCTGCCGTTCATCATGATGGGCTTGGCCTACCTGCTCGCCGAGGTCTGGCACGGCGCGTCGCGGCGGACGTGGCTCCTCATCCGCCTTTCGGCGGCGGCGGCGATCATGGGCCCGGCCCTCCTGTGGCTGTTCGACCGGCCGCTCTGCGGTTTCGTCGGCGTCGAGCGGGTGAACCCCGGCTCGCAAGCCTGTCCGCCGCTCATCCCCCAGTTCGTCCTCACGGCCCAGACGCTCGGCCTGGCGGTGGTGATCTGCGTCGCCGTGATCTTCTTCCTGCGCCAGCTGAGCGCCCTCGATCGGGGCGATCCGGGCGAGGGCGTCGTCCGTCAGCTGGCGCCGCTGGGAGCGACCGCGATCGGAGCGCTGGTCGGGCTGTTCGTCGTCCGCCTGCTGCCCGTCGGGGCGATGCTCACCCTCGACCGCATCCCCGTCGAGCCCGTTGCGATCATCCTCGGCCTGCCGCTGTTCCTGCTCGCCGTGTACGTCGCGACGGCCCGCGACGCCCGGCGCTTTGTCATCGGGGCAATGGTGGCAAT
>DATHGS010000214.1:0-8289 GCA_035490155.1 Candidatus Methylomirabilota bacterium
CACAGGATGGATCCCGGTGAGACTGGTAATCCCAGCGCCTAGTCCGAGGAGGGCCAGGCCGCTGAGGCAGGCGGCCGCGACGAGTGCGACTTGGCCATTGACGAGGAGGAACGGTAGGAGCGGGACGAGGGCCCCCAGCGCGAACAGGGCCAGCGACGTGCCGCCGGCGACCCAGGCCGATCCGCCCAGATCGTCCGGATCGAACCCCAGCTCCTCGCGCGCCATCGTGTCCAGGGCGAGCTCCGGATCGGACCGAACCATGTGCTCGGCGAGTTCGGCTGCCATCCGCGCCGGGATGCCCTTTCGCTCGTAGATCCCGCGCAGTTCGGCGACCTCTGCGTCCGGTGACGCGGCAAGCTGGCCGGCTTCGATGCGGAGTTCGTTCGCGAGGAGTTCGCGCGCGCTCTGGACCGAGAGGTATTCGCCCAGGGCCATCGAGAGCGATCCGGCGACGAGGCCAGCGAGACCTGCGACGAGGATGGCCTGGTGCGGGGCGCCCGACCCAGCAACGCCCATCACCAGGCACAGGTTCGAAACCAGGCCGTCCGTCGAGCCGAGCACGCCCGCCCGCAGGGCATTGCCATGCCTGGCTCGACTTGCCTCCGGAGTCGAACCAGGACTCTCCGCCTCCAGGACCGCCGCCGTGCGCTCCAGTACCGCCGCCGTGCGCCGGATCATGCGGGCGTGCTCAGACGCGGCTCGGGCGTCTCGCCGCGGGTCTCGCGGACAGAGCTGGTCAAGCCCAAACCCACGAGGACGGCCGCCGTCGCCGTAACCGCGCCAAAGATCGCGATCGGCGGGACTTCAACGGCGATGCCGGCCGCAGCCTCGAAGGCGAAGATCGCGAGAACCGAGAGCCCGAGGATCATCAGGAATGCGAGGCCTGCCGCGGCGCCTGCCGGCCCACGTCGGTCGCGTCGGATCAGCCAGACACCAGCCAACGTGATGAGCGGGACGGCGAACGCGAGGTCGAGCGAATAGACGGGGCTCGTCGGGAGACCAAGGTCCGACACGGCTGGCGGCAATCGGCCGCTGGTGATGGCGCCGGCGATCTGGCTGAGCCAGAGCATCGCGAAGAGGCCGGCAACCGCGATGAGGAACCCGCCGGTCGTGCGACGGGGCAACCGGAACCTGGACGCGAGACCGACGGTCGCGCCGTCAAGGCCGAAGACGGTCAGGACGAGCGACCACGTCGCGAGCCCAAGGATCGCGATGTGGACCGGCGTCAGTGGGCCGATCACGACTGAGAACGCGTAGATCGCGTAGGAATAGGCGAGATAGCCGAGGGCGGCGACGGCTACAAACCGTCCGCCGACGGAGCCCGCGCGGGCGCGCCACAGCCCAAGCGCCAAAGCCGGAACCGCGAAGATCAGCGTCACGAGGTCGGTGGCGCGGGCCTGCCTGATCCCCTCGTCGGTGTCCCGATACAGGCCGGACACCAGGAGACCGGCGGCAGCTGCGACTGCAGCCAGCAACAACGCAACGAACGCCAGTCGATCGGCAAACTTGATTCTCGAGGTCATGTCTTCTCCACGGGTTCAGACGTGCGTCGCGATGTTGCGGTGCAACTGGGACAGCCCGACGTCCAGGACCCAGCGGATGGCGACGAGCAGGATCGCGACCCCCAGGATCCCGTAGATCGCCTGGAGCGGCGGTTCGTTGCTGTAGCCGATGATGGCCACCTCGACCGCGACCCAGACGAGCAGCCCGGCCCCGACGATGAACGCCGCGGTCGGCGCCACCGGATGGCGCGTCCAGGCCAGACGCGCCGCGATCAGTGGCCCAAGTCCCAGAACGCCGAACAGGATCAGCCCCGGAACGAAGTAGGTGTCGAAGGGCGAGCCGGCGAGCGCCGACAGCGGCAGCGGGAGGATCTCGCCCCTCGGGGCGAGCATGAGGATCAGGCCGCCGCCGAGCGCACCGATGCTCAAGACCACTTCGAGCGCGAGAGCGCCCTTCGCGACTCGGCTCAATGGTCCTCTGGTTCGATCGAACTGCATGGGGTGACCTCCTGGTCAGTTGGCGACGATAGGTTCCGAAGCGAAGGCGCGGTCTTCACGAGCTTGTGGTCCCTCGGAGGCAATCCCGAAGCCGCCGAACATTGCCCACCCCTGGATCAACAGGGCCGGCGCGTCGGCTGGGCGATCGATCCGCGGTCGAGCATCGGCGACGCCGCCGAGTCCGATGACCTTGGTCTCGAGCCGCCAGGACGCCGGAATGAGGATCTGGGCGCCACCATTGAACGCCTGGATCCGCAGCGTTGCGCCGCCCGGCGAGAGCTTGGCGGCGCGCAGGTCGAGAATGCCGCCCCCGTACATGCACGTGAGCGTCCCGCCTCTAAAGGCCTGGGCCGTGCTCGTGAAATCGAGCGGGCCGAAGATGCTGGTCAGGGCGACGTCATCGCTGGCAGGGTCGGGCGCCAGGCTGACCTCGCGCTTCCGTCGCAACGCGAACGCGACCCCCACGGTCTGAACGACGAGCATCGCGGCGAACAGGAGCCCGACGAGGCGGCCGAAAACGCGCTTCAGGCCTGGTCCGCTTCCGGTGGGGGTCGTCATCGCCATCGCCTTTCGAGAGTCCGTCGGGCGTGAGGGTTCGCGTCCGTTGCGTACCGATCAACCGTGACCGTCATTCGATCCCTCCGATAGAGCCATGTGGTCCGACGATCCGGGCTGCCCGGCCCTGTCGCGCTCGGGCATCGGAGGCGAACCTGTTCGTGGCGCATCAGGACTCATCGTGCCAACGGCGCTGTCAAGTCGGCACACCTTGGAGGACAAGCCATGTTGGTACTCGAACGCCTCATCGCCGCCGCCACGCTGTTCGTGGCCGCGCACTTTGCGATGGGTTTTCTCAATCCGAGCGCAGGCGGAAGCGGCGGCGCCTTGATCTTTCCGTTCGCGAGCAACGCAGGGTCGCGATGGGCGTTTGGTGCGCTCGACGGCGGACCGTTCGTCCTCCTCATCCCACTGATGATCGGCCTCGCCGGAATCGCCGTCCTCGCCTTCTTCCTCGGAGTCCTCGCGACCTTCGGCCTGGCGGTTCCCACGAACCTCTGGCGGCCGCTGGTCCTCATCGGTGTCGCCTGCTCGGTAACGCTCCTCGTTCTCCATCCGAGCGTGTGGGTCCTGTTGCCCCTCGCCCTGAACGCCGGCCTGGCGTGGGTGGCCTGGACGTCGGTCTGGACGCCGAGCGCCGCGTAGTCAGCACGCTGCGGCTACGCAAGAATCGCTGAAGGAAGACCTCATGCAAGCCCCTGGTTCGCAGCAGATCGATCGATCGACGTTCGCAGCGCCCGACGGGGCTCCTGCTGCGCCAGCCCGGGGTCTGACCCGTCGGGTCTTCCTCAAGCGCTTCGGCGTGGGTGCCGGCGCGGTGGTCATCGTCGCGAGCGGAGGGATCACGTGGCGCGCCCTTGACCAGGGTGTCTTCGCTCCTGGTACCGGACCCGCGTACGAGCCGTGGCACCTCGATCTGTCGCCCGGCGGGCCGATGAGCCTGGTCGGCGCGGCGATCCTTGCGGCCAACGCCCATGACAGTCAGCCCTGGGCCTTCCGCGTGACGCCCGACCAGATCGACCTCTTCGCCGCGACGGAGCGCTCGATCGGCGCGATGGATCCGCTTGGTCGAGAGATGTACCTATCGCTCGGCTGTGCGCTGGAGAACCTCCTGCTCGCGGCCAGAGCTCACGGCTATCGCGCCGATGTCCGACTGATGCCAACGCCTGAGGACCCGACCCACGTCGCGTCGGTCGCGCTCGCGCCCGGTTCGACCGAGCCGTCGGACCTGTACAACGCAATCCCGGTGCGACATACCAACCGGGCGGCGTACCGCACGGACCGACCAGTGGCGCCGGCCTTGCTCCAAGGGATCGGGGCGCTTGCCGGCGCGCCGGAGGTCTCGTTAGCGTGGCTGTCGACCGACGAGGAAAAGGCCCTGTTCAGCCGACTCACGATTGACGCGACGGCGGCGATCATCGTCGACGCCGAACAAGCGCGGGATGACTTTGCCTGGTATCGCCAGGATCGGGCCGACATCGAACGCCGGCGCGACGGGATCACGATGGATGCCGGAGGATTGGGCGACATCCAACGCCTCCTGGTCCGGATGCTGCCCCCGTCGAGCCAGGCCACCATGCAGCTGGGCTGGCTCGATGCCACACGCGACCGCCAAGTGTCGACCGCAGCGGCCTTCGGGATGATCACGGTTCGCAACGCGACCGACCAGCGCCAGCGCCTGATGGCCGGCCGTTTCCTGCAGGGTATCCACCTGTACGCGACGACGAAGGGTCTGGCCCTGCAGCCCCTCAATCAGATCTTTGAGCGGGCCGACCGTGAGGCATCCGCAGGGCTGGCACCAGTGTTCACAAGAGCCGCCGATGGTCTTAGCCCTGACGGATGGCACGGAGTCACGGCTTTCCGGATCGGTTACCCGGAGTCCGTGGCTGCGCTGTCGCCGCGTCGACCTGCCGAAGATGTGATCCGGATCTGATCGACCGGTTTGACGCCAAGCGCGGTCATCGATCCGTCATCTGCCCGTCGCGATGTCGTCACCCTCGCGCCTCACCTTGTCGAACACGCCGGCGATCGATCCGGCGAAGACGACAAGGTGGAGGTTTCGGATGAAGCGACTTCTCGCAAGTGCCGCGATCGGCATGCTCGCCCTAATGACCGTGGCGGGACCGGTGAGCGCCCAGACGTTCGGCGCGGTGTATGCCAACGACGCGATCTATCGCGTGTTCGGGAACGCGGCCAACGTGCCCGACGGCACCGGGACCGACCCGTTCGCCAAGTTCACGAACTCGACCAATCCCGATCAGTTCGGCGTCGCCGAGTTCGCCCCCGGCTCCCCGACCGGCCACCACGGTGGTCGATGGGCGGTCTACCAGGCGACCTGGATTTCGGGCGACGCCTCGACGCTGGTGACCAGCTGGTCCCAACTCGAGTCGCTGGTCGCGAGTGCTCAGGTGAGCCTGGTCCGTACACCGGCCGCTGACTTCCGATGCCCGGTCCTCGGCAACCCCGAACCCATCGGCTGAGGCAAACCCCACGGCGCGGCCCACCTCCCCTATCGAGGTGGCCGCGCCATGTGGCGACTCCGTCAGCCCGCTACCCGTGCCGTTTCGAGGCGATCGATGAGGAATGTTCGTTCGGCCTCACTCGTCGCGAGGCTCGCCGCACGGGCGTAGGCCTGGCTCGCATCGTCATGGCGCCCGAGCCTGCGAAGTAGGTTCGCGCGAGCCGCGTGGAACAAGTGGTATTCCTCGAGGTCAAGATCGTCGATGGTGTCGAGGGCCGTCTGCGGACCGCGGACCTCGGCCAGGGCAATCGCCCGGTTCAGGGCTACGACCGGCGTCGGGGTGAACTGCAGCAGTTGGTCGTAGAGCACCAGGATCTGGCTCCAATCGGTGGCCGCGAAGGAGTCGGCGTCGGCGTGAACCGCGTTGATGGCGGCCTGGATCTGGTATGGGCCCGGCTGGTTCCGCCGAAGGCAGGCACGCACGATCGCGTGTCCCTCCTCGATCAGGCCGCGATCCCACGTGGACCGATCCTGATCATGCAGCACGATCAAGGCACCGTCTGGGGAATAGCGAGCCGGCCACCTCGACTCCGTCAGAAGCAGGAGTGCCAGAAGCCCGGCGACCTCGGCCTCGTCGGGCATCAAGCCCCCGATGGCGCGAGCCAGCCTGATGGCCTCACGGCGCAGGTCGTTTCCTGACGATCCGTGAGTGCCCGCGTTGTAGGTCAGGTACAGGACTGCCAGGACCGGTCGGAGCCGCTCGGGCAACTCCGCCTCGCTCGGGACGCGGTATGGAATGTGCGCGGCCTTGATCTTGTGCTTGGCCCGGACGAGGCGCTTGGCCATCGTCGGTTCGGCCACGAGGAAGGCACGGGCCACATCAGCGGTGGTCAGCCCGCCGAGGAGACGGAGCGTCAACGCGATCTGCGCCTCGCTGGAGAGAGCCGGGTGACAGCAGGTGAAAATCAGGCGGAGTCGGTCGTCCTGCACCGGCGGGGCCCCCTCTCCGGTTGGTTCGTCTGCGACCTCGGCGACCTGGGCCAACAGGTCGCGTCCCCGCGACTCGCGACGGAGGTGATCGATGGCTCGATTTCGAGCGGTCGTCGTGATCCAGCCACCTGGGTTCGGCGGCAGGCCGTCGGCGTGCCACTTCCGCAACGCCAGGGCGAATGCCTCCTGCACCGCGTCCTCGGCGAGATCGATGTCACCGAAGATCCGGATCAGGGTGGCCACCGACCGACCGGACTCCTCGCGGAAGATCCGGCCGATCAGCGCGTCATCGACGATGGGCAACGATCAACCGCCTGCGGTGTCCACGAATGGCCAGACCTCGATCGGCGATGAGATCAGCCTGGTGACCTTCGAGGCCCAGCCGAGCGCTTCATCGAGATCGGCCGCATCGATGATGTAGAAGCCGGCGAGATGCTCCTTGGCTTCCACGAACGGACCGTCCGTGGTCACGACCTCGTCGCCCGATACCCGCACGACCGTCGCGGTGTCGGGGTCGTGCAGGCGGGCCGAGAAGACCCAGGCGCCGGCCGACTTCATTTCGGCCTCGAGCGCTTGGATCGGTGCCCAGGCCTTCTGCATCTGCTCGTCGGTCATGGGCTCTCGCGTCGCTCCGGCGACGCTGTGGGTCGAAAGCAGGTATCGCGGCATTTGGCGCTCCTCGCGGTGGCTGGCTCGTCCAGCCTCTCACCCCACTACGAATGGCGTTCGACGGGATGGACAACCGGGGCGACGGGAATCAGGCTTTCGGCAGCCCGCTTCCTTGCAAGTGAGCGAGCACCGCGAGCACGCGCCGGTGATCATCGGACGCGGGCGGCAGTTCGAGCTTGGAGAAGATGTTGGCGATATGGGCCTCGACTGTCTTTCGCGCCATCGACAGCCGATCGCCGATCGCCTGGTTCGAGCGCCCTTCGGCCATCAAGGCCAGGACTTCGCGCTCGCGCTCCGTCAGGTCGTCGAGCGGGACCCGCGACCGTCGGCCGACGAGCACGGCGACGACGGCGGGATCGATCACCGAGCCGCCTTTCGCGATCCGGCGGATGGCATCGGCGAAATCCTCGAGATCGGTGACCCTGTCCTTGAGCAGGTACCCGACGCCGCCCGCCCCGTCACTCACCAACCGCAGGGCGAACGACGGCTCGACGTGCTGGGACAGGACGAGGATGCCGACCGCGGTACCGTGCTCAGCGCGTATCGCCTCTGCCGCGCGGAGACCTTCGTCGGTGTGGGTCGGCGGCATCCGAATGTCCACGATCGCCACATCCGGAAGGTGCTCACGGGTCGCCCGCAACAGTGCATCGGCGTCGCCGACCTGGGAGACAACCTGGAATCCCGCGTCGGCAAGGAGACGGGCGACTCCTTCCCGCACCAGGATGGAATCGTCGGCGAGGACCAGCCGCAAAGTCACGGGCGATCGACCAATGCCCGGATGGCGGCCCCGGAGATCTGCTCCTTGGGAATGAATCCTAAGTAGTGACCGTTGGTTAGCCGCCGCCCGTAGGCCCGCGCATCGCGGCTCGACGTGAGCACGACCCACGGAGGCGGTCCGTTGACCGCCAGGGCCTTCGCCACCTCGAAACCTTCGATGTCGGGAAGGCCGATGTCGAGCAGGACGAAGTCGGGGTGCAGGCCTTTGGCAGCCTGGAGGCCCGAGGCGCCATCAGCCGCCTCGCCGAGCACGACGAAGCCGTCTGCAGCTAGAACATCGCGCGCCTGTATTCGGAATCGCGGGTCGTCATCGACGATCAGGATCGTACTCATGCCCCCATCGTGTCATCAGAAATGGGCAACGCATACAGTGCTGACACGGAGGGCGGCGTCGGACGAACGAACGGGATCTGGGCGGAGATCGTTGTCCCGCCGCCAACCGGGCTCACGACGGTGATGGTCCCGTCCAGCACGGCCAGACGGTCGGCAAGACCGCGAAGGCCGCTACCGGAACGAGGATCCGCGCCACCGATCCCATCGTCGTCGACCTCGATCGTCATGTGATCGGCGAGGTTTCTGACCCGCACCGTTGCCTTGGTCGCCTTGGCGTACTTGGTCACGTTGGCCAGAGCCTCCGAGATGACGAAGTAAGCGGCGCCCTCGACCGCCGGGGAGTAGCGCTCCGAGCCGACGTCCACCGACACATCGACCGACGTGCGATCCGCCAGTGACTCGACGGCCTCCACGAGTCCGCTCTCCGTGAGGATGAGGGGATGGATGCCGAGCGCGAGGTCGCGCAACTCCACGAGGGCTGCCTGCGCCTCCTCGGCCGCCCGA
>DATHGS010000215.1:0-4730 GCA_035490155.1 Candidatus Methylomirabilota bacterium
GCGGGTGACAGGATCGCCGCGTAGCCCAGGATTCCCACGGCGACCGTCGCGAACCCGATTCGAACGAAGCGCGGCGCCCCGATCCGCCCGATCCAGCGGGCCTGGACCCAGGCGCCGGCCGTCCAGCTGAGCGTTGCCGCGGTGACGATCACACCGGATTCCGTCGCACTCGTCCCGCGCCAGTCCTGGAGGGCGAGCGTGACATAGGCGTCCGCTGCGAAGAAGGCGAACGTAAGGACACCGCGCAGGAGCACCGCGGCGGGCAGCCCGGGCGCCGCCCGGAGCGTTCCTGCGGGGGTCAGCCGCCGGAAGGCGACGAACCCGAGGACGATCCCGACGAGCAGCAGCGGCAGGCCCGGGATGAGACGGGCATCGGTCAGGCCGGCAACCGTCATTCCAGCGCCGGCGGAGAGAACGAGCGCGAGGGGCAGCCGACGCCGAGCAGCGACCGCCGCGATGTGCTCACTCTCCGCTTCGCCACTCGCCGCTGCCGCCGGCCCGACCGCCGCCATCGCCGGCAGCGTCAACGCCGCGGCGACGGCAATCAGCGGCAGCAGTCCGAGGAAGACGACCCGCCAGTGGAACGTCTGGGCCACGACCGCGGCGACCGTTGGGCCGATGATCCCTGGCAGGACCCAGGCGGTCGAGAGCGTCGCGAACATCCGCGGCCGGAGATCCTCCGGCAACGCCCGCCCGATCGAGACGTAGGCAACCGCCGGAATCGCGCCCGCGCCCAGCCCCTGGAGGACGCGGCCCGCCACGAGCACGAGCATGGTCGGAGCCAGCCCACCGACCAGCAAGCCGGCCGAGAACAGGCCAAGACCGAGGACGAACGGGCGGACCAGCCCCCCACGATCGATGAGCGCCCCGGCGATGACGATCCCGATCAGGCTGCCGAGGAAAAACCCGGAGAAGACCCAGCCGTAGAGATCGCGATTGTTCCCGAGATCCTTCGCGACGATCGGCATGATCGTCGAAACGGCGAGGGCTTCGGACGCGACGATCGTGACGTTGAGGACGAGCCCGATGGTCAGGGCACGCCGACCAGGCGACCAGAGTCCGGCGTGTTCGGGCATCTGCCAAGGATGCCGGGTCGGCGCGAAACGCGGTGTGCGTCGGCTGCGGCGTCGCGCTGGGCGCGCCGCGCCGCTCGGTCAGTCGAGCCTTGACCGGCCGGCGGGCGCCTCTGATGGGTCGGCCAGCGGCAGGGCGAAGCCGAACTCGGCGCCGCCGCCGTCCCGTGGTCGGGCCCAGATCCGGCCGCCCTGGACCTCGAGCATCCGTCGGCAGACCGCCAGCCCGACCCCGATTCCGCTCGTGTATCGCTTGGCCTCATCGGTTCGGAAGAAGGCGACGAAGAGCCGCTCGGGGTCGGTGTCACCAAGGCCGATGCCCCGGTCGAGCACGATGACCCTGGCCTCGTTGTCCTCGCAGTTGACCAGCACGTCGATGTCGCTCGAAGCGGGACTGTATTTCGCGGCGTTGCTGAGGAGGTTCTCGAGGAGCAGCTCGAGGTACGTCCGGTCCGACTCGACGATCAGGTGACGTGGCTCGATCGAGACCGTGATGGTCCGCCCAACGTGTCGTCTCTGGAAGGCTGCGACCGACTCGCGGACGACGTGGGCGAGGACCTGTGGCTCGAGATCGACGGGCGAGCCGGAGGCCAGCTTGGTCAGGAGAAGCAGGTTCTCGACGATGGCCAGCAGCCGATCGGAGTCATCCGCGATGTCGCCGATCATCGAGTTCCGCAGGGCCTCGTCGAGCTGATCGCCGCGCTCGCGGAGCAGCGTCGCGTTGCCGAAGATCGTCGTGACCGGTGTCCGCAGCTCGTGCGAGACGAGTCCGAGGAACTCGTCCTTTACCGCGTTCGAGACGTGGAGGGCGTCGGCGGTCGCCCGGAGCGCGTCCTCGGCCCTCTTGCGCTCGGTCACGTCAACGAGGACGTTGACCGCGCCGATGAGCCGGCCGCCCGAATCGCGCAGCGGCGTCGGGTACGGGACGAACGAGACGCGGACACCATCCGGACGCTCCGCGATGGCCTCGTAGCCGCGGACGGGACGGTTCTCGCGAAGGGCGATCGCCATCGGGCACTCGTCGTGGCGCATCGCCGTGCCGTCCGACCAGAACAGGCGCCACGACCCACACCACTCCTCGCCGAGCTCGGGCCGGCGGCCCCAGAACGCAGCCGCGGCTTCGTTGAAGAAGGTGATCCGCCCCGCGGCGTCGGTCGTGTAGACGGCGACGCCGAGGGCCTCGAGGAAGTCGCGATATGGCTGTTCGGCGGCGGCCGAACGTCGGCGCCGGGGCACGCCCCGGAGTCCGCCGAAGAGCTGGACGAGCTGACCGGCGGCCTCCGCGATCGCCGGCTCGTCGACCCCGGCGTCGGCCTCCGCGGCATGCGAGCGTTGTTTTGCGAGGACCATGATCTCCCCCCGAGCCCGCGACGGACTCGTCGGTGCGAACGAACTGCCCGGCATTCTTCCAGAGGCGCAGTGCTCGAGGAAAGGCTCCCGGAGGCTTTGCAACGGCTTTGGAACATCTCGCCGATGTCACGGATCCGGTCGTCTCACGCTGTGGGCCGACGCCGGAGGCGCTAGATTGCGCGGATGACGAACGCCGGTCGAGTCGAAGCCATCCACATCGCGGCTGCCGCCGAGGCGCCGATGACGAGCCTGGAGCGCGTCCAGGCGGTTGCCGGGGTCGGGCTCGAAGGCGACCGATACGCCGCCCAACGTGGCACCTGGTCGCCCGATCCACCGGCGGACCGCGACATCACCCTCATCGAGGCGGAAGTCCTCGAGGACCTCGCGGCGACCGATGGCATCGCCCTCGCTCCGGGCGAGAGCCGGCGTAACGTGACGACCCGCGGGATCCGCCTCAACGAGCTCGTCGGCAAGCGGTTCCGGGTCGGCGAGATCGAGTGCGAGGGGACGCGGTTGTGCGAGCCCTGCCAGCACCTGACCGACTTTCTCGGCAAGCCGATCCTGCGGCCGCTCGTCCATCGGGCCGGGCTGCGAGCGAGAATTCTCACGTCGGGCGAGATCGCGGTCGGCGGAGCGGTAGTCGCGCTCGACTGAGCGCCACCGGCCGTGGCCACCTTCTACCCGGAGATCGAGCCGTACGAGCACGGGACGCTCGACGTCGGCGATGGGAAGCTGGTCTATTGGGAGCTATGCGGCAACCCGGCAGGCAAGCCGGCGGTCGTCCTCCATGGCGGTCCCGGCTCCGGTTGCACGCCCTGGTGGCGCCGCTACTTCGATCCGGCCGCGTATCGGATCGTGCTGTTCGACCAGCGCGGCTGCGGCCGGAGCACGCCGCACGCGAGCGACCCGAACACCAGCCTAGAGAGCAACACGACGGATCACCTCGTGGCAGATATCGAGCTGCTGCGGGAGCGCCTCGGGATCGACCGCTGGCTCGTGTTCGGTGGGTCGTGGGGCTGTGTCCTCGGGCTCGTCTATGCCGAACGGCACCCGGAACGGGTCTCCGAGATGGTCCTCACTGCGATCGCGACCGGCCGGCGTGCCGAGACCGACCTCCTGACTCGCGGAGCCGGACAGTTGTTCCCGGAGGCGTGGGCCCGCTTCCGCGACGCCGTGCCCGCGGATGAGCGCGACGGCGACCTCGCCGCGGCCTATGCGCGGCTCCTCGAGGATCCGGACCCCGCGGTCCGCGAGAAGGCGGCGACGGACTGGTGCGACTGGGAGGATGCGATGTTCCCCGCATCACCGCCGAGCCTGCGCTTCGAGTCCCCGCAGTTCCGAATGGCCTTCGCCCGACTCGTGACCCACTACTTCAGCAACGGGTCCTGGCTGGAGGAGGGCATCGTGATCCGCGAGGCGGGTGGATTGGCGGGCATCCCGGGCATCATGGTCCAGGGCAGCCTCGACCTCGGCAATCTGTTAGGTACCTCGTGGGAGCTCAACCAGGCCTGGCCCGGCAGCAAGCTGGTGATCATCGGCAAGGGCAGCCACGGCTCGGGCCCCGGTATGAAGGAAGCCATCGTCGCCGCGACGGACCGCTTCGCCACGCGGCGGTAGGTCGATTGTGCTCGGTTCCCTCAATGGCCCGTTCTTCACGTTTGCGGCATTTGGGGTCGGCCTTCTCGTGCTCCGCGCATACGCCGAGCGCTCGCGGCGCGGCAGAAACGCATTTCGCCGAATGTATGTGAACGAAGGCTTTCCGCAGTGGGTTCGAGCAACGATTTCGCTCGCGCCCGTGTGGTTCGTCGCGATGGCGCTCCTCAGCGTTTCAGCCGTCCTACCTCGTAACGTAGCTGTTTGGGTATTGCTGATTGCCATCGACGTCAGTGCCGCTGGGTTAGCGCTGTCCTACCGAGTTCCGCAGCCACTGATGCCGAGATGGCTTCGCCGGGAGATCTCGTCAGGGCGGACGGCCGTCGCCAGGCCGGACCGAATGGATTGGATTCTCTTGTGGGGTGTATTGCTCCTTTTTGCGATTGGCAATGTTTCCGGCGTGATCCTCATCGTTGCCTACCCGGCTCCGAGTTAGCGGCAGCTTGATCCGAAGACTGGCCTTGTCGTCCGACAACCCGTCGAATGAGACGAGCGCCTCAGGCCAGCCGGCGGCCGACAACCCGCCCAAGTCGGGCGCCCGCGATGACCCCAAAACCCGCGATGAAGACGAGGGGTGCGTCGACAACGGTCGCGGGAAAGATCTCGATGGCGACGGCCGCTCCAAGCCCCAGCCCAGCCAGCGCCCCTATCGTT
>DATHGS010000216.1:0-2796 GCA_035490155.1 Candidatus Methylomirabilota bacterium
TCGGCGTCGACGTCGGTGTCGGCGTCGGCTCCGTCGGACCGGGACCGTCATCCGATGCCCCGGCGGCGGGATCTGGTCCGGGCGGCGGGGCCGCGGGGTTCGGCTGATCGGTCATCTCGTTCCCTCCCTACCGGCGACCGATGAGCCCGGCCATCGCGGCGCGGCGCCCACCACCGGCGAACTGCTTCATCATTTTCTGGAGCTCGGCGTGTTGCTTGATGAGTCGATTGACGTCGGTCAGGCCCGCCCCGGAACCCGCCGCGATCCGCCGTCGCCGCGAGCCGTTGAGGACCGCCGGGTCGCGCCGCTCGCGGGGCGTCATGGATCGGATGATCGCCTCGACCCGCTTGAGATCGCCCCGATCCACCGCGGCCTGGGCGTCGTTGGCCATCCCGCCCATGCCCGGGATCATCGACACGAGGTTGCCCAGGGGCCCCATCTTCTGGACCTGCTGGATCTGCTCGAGGAAGTCCTCGAGGGTGAACTGGGCCTTGCGGAGCTTCTCCTCCATCTTGGCGGCCTGGGTCGCGTCGACGTGCTCCTGCGCCCGCTCGACGAGCGTCATCACGTCGCCCATCCCAAGGATCCGGCCGGCCAACCGGTCCGGATGGAAGACCTCGAGGGCATCGGTCTTTTCGCCGGTGCCCATGAACTTGACGGCGAGGCCGGTCACCGCGCTGATCGAGAGCGCGGCGCCGCCGCGAGCGTCGCCGTCGATCTTCGTCAGGATCAACCCAGTCAGCGGGACCGCTTCCTTGAAGGCCTGGGCGACCGCGACCGCTTCCTGGCCGGTCATCGCATCGACGACGAGCAGGATCTCGACCGGTTTGACCGCGGCGCTCACGGCACCGATCTCGGCCATCAGCTCCGTATCGATCGTCAGGCGACCGGCGGTGTCGAGGATGACGACGTCACGAACGAGCCGGCGGGCGGCCTCGACGCCACCGCGGGCAATATCTACGACCGGCGTTCCGACCGGCGCACGGTGAATCGGCAGGTCGAGCGATTTGGCGAGCGTCTCGAGCTGATCCGCCGCGGCCGGCCGATATGGGTCCGCGGCGACGAGGAGGGGCCGGCGACCCTGCTTGACGAGGTACCGGGCGAGCTTTGCCGCCGACGTCGTCTTGCCCGAGCCCTGGAGGCCGACAAGGGCGATGACGGCCGGGTTGCCCTGGAGGTGGAACGTCCGATCGCCGGCGCCGAGGAGAGAGACAAGCTCCTCGTTGACGATCTTCACGACCTGCTGGCCAGCCGTCAGGCTGCCGAGGATCTCCGCCCCGACGGCCCGCTCGCGGACGCGCGCGACGAAGTCCTTGACGACCTTGAAGTTGACGTCGGCTTCGAGGAGCGCCAGGCGGATCTCGCGGACGGCGGCGTCGACGTCAGCCTCGCTCACTCGACCGCGGCCGGTCAGGTCGCCGAGTGTCTTGCGAAGGCGATCGCTCAGGCTGTCGAACACAGTTCGGGTGTGACTCCGTGTGGATGAGAGCCGGCCGGTGGCGCGACGGGCGTCTTCGGCCGGGTGGTGCGCGGGTTCTGACGCACCGAGGCTCGGGCAGTGTACCGGAAGGTCGTTCGCAGGGCGATGGTACGGACGGCTGTGGGTCTCGCCCCTGGCGCCGCGGCGGTATCAGGCGAAGAGGGCGGCCACGAAGGCGTCTGGATCGAATGGCAGCAGGTCGCCGACTTTCTCCCCCACCCCGACGAACCGGACGGGCACGCCCAGATCGTGCTCGATCGCGAAGACGATCCCGCCCTTGGCGGTCGAGTCGAGCTTGGTCAGGACGATCCCGGTGAGCCCGACCGACTCGTTGAAGGCCTTCGCCTGGGCCAGCCCGTTCTGGCCGGTGGTGGCGTCGAGGACGAAGATCGTCTCCGGTTCGGCGCCGGGCAGGCGCTTGTCGATGATCCGGCGGATCTTTGCCAGTTCGTCCATGAGGTTCGACTTCGTGTGGAGCCGGCCGGCCGTGTCGGCGATGACGAGGTCGGCACCGCGGGCGACGGCTGCGTCGAGGGCGTCATACACGACCGCGCCGGGATCCGCGTGCGGAGCGTGGGCGACGACCGGGACATTCGCGCGCTCGGCCCAGATCCGGAGCTGGTCGATGGCTGCGGCCCGGAACGTGTCTGCGGCGGCGAGCAGGACGCTGCGGCCCTCGCCCGCGTAACGCGCGGCCAACTTCCCGATCGTCGTCGTCTTGCCCGTGCCGTTGACACCGACCACGAGGATGACCGCGGGCCCGCCGGCGACCGACGGACGAGGCGACCAGTCGGGGTCGCGTGTCACAAGAAGCGCCGCGAGCTCCGCCCGAACGGCGGCCTCAGCCCCGCCCGGTTCGCGCCGGCGCCGCGCCCGCTCGACGACCTCCATCGCCAGCGACGCGCCGACGTCGCCCCCTATCAGCGTCTCCTCGACGTCGTCCCACGACGCCTCGTCCGGACCGCCGCTCCCGAGGAACCCGCGCAGGCGTGACATGAAGCCGCCGCGCGTCCTGGCGAGCCCCGCGTCGAGGTCGCCTTCGGGCTCGACTGGCTGGGGCGCCGGCACGGGCTCTGGGAGAGTGATCGCCGCGGCAACGGGTTCTGGAAGTGCCTCGACGGCGGCCACGAGAGCCGCGAGATTCTCCGGGTCGGCAACGGTATTCGCCTCGAGCTCAGGCTCGATGTCGAAGTCGGACGGATCCGGTTCGGGCGTGTCCAAGTCGATTTCGGGGATCTCGATCTCGGACGCGGCGGTGTCGGTCGCCGCCTCCTCGTCCTTCTTCCGACGCCAGAACATCAGGAGACGCCGGCGAG
>DATHGS010000217.1:0-3335 GCA_035490155.1 Candidatus Methylomirabilota bacterium
AGCGTCTCGCGTTCGGCGGCCCCGCACGGGTTCGTGTGCTTGACGATGACGCAGGCCGGCCCCTCGAGCTGACGGGCGAGCGCCGCCGCCGCCGAGGCGTCGAGAACGTTGTTGTAGCTGAGCTGCTTGCCCTGGAGCGGCGCGGCCGCCGAGGCGAAGGGCCCGTCCGCCTGCCTCGTGCCGGCTCGCCGGTAGCGTGCGGCGGGCTGATGCGGGTTCTCGCCGTAGCGGAGCGTCTCGACCTTCTCGAGCCCGATCGTGAGCGTTGCCGGATACGGATCCGCGGCCCCCGGCAGGCCGGGTTCATCGGGAAGCGTGATGCCGGCACCGGCCATCCGGCCGGGCAGCTCGGCCGCGATCCGGGCGTCATAGGCGGCAGTCTGGCGGAAGGCTTCGACGGCGAGAGCGGCCCGCAGACCAGCCGGCACGCTCCCTTCCTCCGCGATAGCCGCGAGGACCGCCTCGTACCGTGCAGGCGAGCTGACGATGGCGACGCTGGCGTGGTTCTTGGCTGCCGCCCGAACCATCGACGGGCCGCCGATGTCGATCTCCTCGACGAGCTCGTCGAAGCCGATCCCGGGGCGCTCGGCGGCGGCCGCGAACGGGTAGAGGTTGACGACGACGAGCTCGAACGGGGCGATGGCCGCCGCGAGGAGCTGACGGCGATGATCGGCCAGCCGCCTGTGGGCGAGGATCCCGGCGTGGACCCGCGGGTGAAGCGTCTTGATCCGACCGTCGAGCATCTCGGGAAAACCTGTGACCGCGGCCACGTCGGTGACCGGCAGGCCGGCATCCCTGAGCGCGCGGGCAGTGCCGCCGGTCGAGACGAGCTCGAAACCGAGAGCCACGAGGCCGCGCCCGAAGTCGACCAGGCCGGTCTTGTCCGACACGGACAGGAGCCCCCGGCGCGGGGTCGGGACGCTCGCCTCCGCCCGATCGAGATCGACGACGACACGGCGTCGATCGGGCCCGACCGACAGGGCACCGGCAAGCAACAGCGCCGTCGCCCGCGGCAGGATCCGGTGCTCGACCGCCAGGATCCGCTCATGGAGCGTCGCCTCGTCGTCGCCGGCGAGGATCGGCACGGCCTCCTGGGCGACGATCGGTCCACCGTCGAGGGTCGCATCGACGAGGTGGACGGTCGCCCCGGTCACGGCCGCGCCATGGGCGAGAGCATCGCGAACAGCATGCGCGCCCGGGAAGGCCGGCAGCAGGGACGGGTGGGTGTTGAGGATCCTGCCGGGGTGACCGGCGAGGACGCGTGACCCGATGACGCGCATGTAGCCAGCGAGGACGATGGCGTCCGGCGACGCGCCACCCAGCGTCTCGGCCAGGGCGACATCGTCGCCGTCGGGCACGAGCGCGGTGTCGATCCCCTGCTCCGCCGCCCAGTCGAGGGCCGGACAGGCGCGATCCGCGAAGACAAGAACGATCTCGCCGCCGAGCTCGCCGCGGCTCGCCGCCGCCTCGAGCGCCCGCAGGTTGGAGCCGGCGCCGGACACGCCGACGGCGATCCGGCCGCTTGGCTCGATCACCGAAGCGTGCCTTCGGCGTACCGGGCGCCGTCGAGCTCGTCGATGGGCACGACCGACCCGACGACCATCGCCGCGATCCCATCGGCTGCAAGCCGCTCGATCGCCGCCGCGGCGACCTCCTGGGAGACCACGACGATCATCCCCAGACCGCCGTTGAATATGGCCCGTAGCTCCTGGTCGTCCAACCCGCCGAGCGCACTCAGCAGTCGCATGACCGACGGCGTCCGCCACGTCGTCGGGTCGAGCCTCGCCCCGAGATGGCTCGGCAGCGCGCGGTGCACGTTGCCGGGCAGCCCACCCCCGGTGATATGGGCAAGGCCCTTGATGTCGTGGCCGGCGGCGACGAGCGATTCGCGCAGACCCAGGAGCGAGCGGGCGTAAATGCGGGTCGGAGCGAGAAGGACCTCACCCAGCGTCGCGAGCGCGTGCTCCGGCTCCGCCCTGATCGCGGCAGCCGCGGAGCGCGTCCCGAGGGACAGGTGAAGCTGCTCCTGGTAGGGCCGGGCAAGATCGAGGTCCCACTGGGCGATGAGCGATCGGACGAGGGAAAAGCCGTTCGCGTGGAGCCCGTTCGCGACGAGTCCGACGACGGCGTCGCCCGGTTCCGCGGCGGTGGCGTCGATCAGCCGGTCGCGCTCGACGACGCCGACGCAACAGCCCGCCAGGTCGAAGCTCATCGGATCCATGAGCCCCGGATGCTCGGCGGTCTCGCCACCGACGAGCGAGCAGCCGGCCTGCCGGCATCCGTTCGCGACGCCGTCGACGAGCTCCGCGGCCTGCGGCGGGTCGAGCCGCCCCACGGCGATGTAGTCGAGGAAGAAGAGCGGTTCCGCGCCGCTGCAGACGACGTCGTCGGCACACATCGCGACGAGGTCGACCCCGATCGTGTCGTACCGCCCGAGCGCGGCGGCGATGGCCGTCTTCGTCCCGACCCCGTCGGTCGAGGAGACCAGGACCGGCTCCCGGTAGCCGGCAGGGATCGTGATCGCCCCGGCGAACCCGCCGAGCCCGCCGATGACCTCGGGCCGGCGGGTGCTCTCGACCGCGGCCCGCATGAGCTCGACGGCCTGTTCGCCGGCATCGACGTCGACACCGGCACTCACGTAGGCAGAGCGTCGCGGCTCAGCCACGAACTGGAATGGGTTCTTCGAGGATGAACTTGCGCGAGGCCGCGTCGTACGGGACCGGGTCCGGGTAGCGGCCGTCGAAGCAGGCGAAGCAGAACCGCTCGTACGGCAGCTCGAGCGCGGCGAGGACGCCGCGGATCGACAGGTAGCCCAGCGTGTCCGCGCCGATGAACTCGCGGATCTGCTCCTCGTTGTGGGTCGCCGCGATGAGCTCGGTCTCGACCTGGGTGTCGATGCCGTAGAAGCAGGGGTGGTAGATCGGCGGGGCGCTGATCCGGACGTGGACCTCCGCGGCTCCCGCCCGACGCAGGATCGAGACGATCTGCTTCGTCGTCGGCCCGCGCACGATCGAGTCGTCGACGACCGCGAGGCGCTTGCCGCGGACGACCTCGCGGAGCGGGTTCAGCTTCAGGGTCACGCCTCGGTGTCGCATCGTCTGGCTCGGCTGGATGAAGGTCCGGCCGCTGTAGCGGTTGCGGACGAGACCCTCGCGGTACGGGATCCCCGATGCCTCGGCGTAGCCGGCGGCGGCCGGGGCCCCGGTGTCCGGTACGGGCATCACGAGGTCGGCCTCGGCTGGATGCTCGTCGGCGAGCTGAATCCCCATCCGGCGGCGGACCTCGTACAGGTTGCGGCCCTCCATGTACGAATCGGGCCGGGCGAAGTAAATGAG
>DATHGS010000218.1:0-2659 GCA_035490155.1 Candidatus Methylomirabilota bacterium
GCGACAACAGGCAGGCCGGCAAGGCTCGAAGATGCCACCGGCGTCAGGCTGCGCCGTGGGTCTGGGCGGCGATGTTCTCAGGTCGGGCGGCTGCCGGCAGCGAGGTGGTTCGGCCGGCTGGCGTGGCGGCGCTGGCAAGCGCCTCGAGTGCAAGGTCGGCGGCGTGCTTGGCGACCTTCGGTGTACCGGCCATTTCGAGAACCCGCTGAGCGACGTCGCGTAGGTCTTCGATCGGGGTCGACGTCCCGCCGGTCACGCCGACGACCTTCTTGCCGTCGAATACCGCGGCGTCGTCGAGGTCGGCCGCGTGCTCGATCTGGATCGCGGGCGTGCCGACGATCCCGCACAGGCGGGTCAGCTCCTTGGTGTTGGCGCTCGAACGACCACCGACGACGACCATGAGATCGACCTCGCGGGCCGCCTCGACGGTGTCCTCCTGGCGCCGGATCGTCACCGGGCAGACGGTGTTGACGATCTTCAGCTCGTGGCTGCGGTTGACCATGAACGCGGCGAGCTTCTCGAACTTCCACGGCGGCTGGGTCGACTGGGAGATGAGGGCCATTCGCTTCTTGCGCGGGACCTTGGCCTCCCACTCCTCTTCCTCGTCGACGACGATCGCGTCGGGGGCGAAACCGAGCAGTCCGACGACCTCGGGGTGTTTCGGGGTGCCCAGGAGGACGATCGTGTAGCCGTCGTCGACGAGCTTGAGGAGCTCGCGCTGCTCCTGGATGACCCAGGTGCAGGTGCCGTCGATGACCTCGAGGCCGCGCTCCTGGGCTCGCTCCATCACGTCCGGTCGGACGCCGTGAGCGCGGATGACGACGGCCGCGCCATGATCGACGTCGTCGAGCGTGTCGACGGTCTGGATGCCGAGCCGCTCGAGGTCGCTGATCACGCCCTCGTTGTGGACGACCTGGCCGAGGGTGTGCGTCGCCTTGCCGGCGGCCGACGCCTCCTTGGCCTTGTCGATCGCCTCGCGCACGCCATAGCAGAAGCCGGTGCGACGGGCGATCTTGATCGTTTCAACGGTTCCCATGTCGAGTCGATTATCGCATGAGGCCCTGTTCGGCCCGACCGGGTGCGGCTGTTGCCCCCGAAATCTGCCGATTTCGTACGACGGCGGGGCTCGAGGTCTATCCGCGGGGGAATGGCAGGTCGTTCCAGCCATGCGGAACGATCGCCGGCGGCCCCTGGTGGAGCCGCGCGTAGGCGACGTGGGCAATCAGGGTCCCTGTTCACTCGCCTCGACATCGTTCCGCTTGATTGGAACTATCGGCTACCCAATCTCCGAAAGACTTCAGCGTCCGTGGCGTCCGAAAGCGGAGCATGTTCGTCGGCGGCTCGGCCTCATCCGGGGGCCGGCGTGGAGCCAGAACGGCCTAGGCCTCGACGTCACCGTAGGGGCCACGGTGGCGGGAGTCGAGGAGCGCGGCGATGCGGCGCATGATCAGGTCCGTCGCGGCTGCCTTGGCGCGTTTGCGGTCGAGACCGGCGGGGAGCTCGTCGGCGAGGCGGAACGCATAGCCGACTCGCATCGTTGCGTGACGGCCGGGTCGGGGCAGGAGCTTGCCCTTCGGCCAGACGCGGTCGGTGTTCGAGATGCCGATCGGGACGATCGGGGCGCCGGTTCGGAGAGCGAGCATCGCCAGCCCGTCCTTCGGTTTCTGGAGCTCGCCGGTCGGACTGCGCGTCCCCTCGGGGAAGATCATCAGGATGTGGCCCTCCCGGAGGACCCGCTCAGCTGTCCGGAAGGCGTCGACGTCGGCTGCGCCGCGGTCGACCGGATGGATGCCGCCGTTGCGCGCGACATAGCCGACGACCGGCCAGTCGAACATCTCCTTCTTGCCGAGCCAGTGGATGCGCCGGCCGAGGCTCTTCGTCAGCCACGCGCCGAGGATCACCGCGTCGGCGTTCGAGATGTGGTTCGCGGCGAGGATGACGGGCCCGTCGCGCGGGATCTCGTCCAAGACGCCTTCGATCCGGACGCGCGTGATGGATCTGGCGATGATCCGGGCCGCTAACGCGAGCCCGGTGATCATCGGGGTCAGGTGGCCGTCGAGGGGCAGGTCGTCGGATGCGTTGGTCTTTGTGCTACCGCCGGTGCCCGTCACGATCGGCCGCTCGTTGCCACCGAGGCTCGTTCTTCCGCCGTCCGGATAGCCGCGACCACGGCCCCGACGGTGTCCTCGAAGCGGTTGCCATCGGTGACGATGTGTATGGCGTCGTCGGCCGGGCGGAGTGGCGCGACCGGCCTGCCGCGGTCGAGCTCATCGCGCCGCCGCAGCTGGTCGAGGATGTGGCGCGCCTCCGGACTGCCCTCGTGGAGGCCGCGCTCTTCCGTCCGGCGTCTCGCTCGCTCCTCGACCGACGCATCGAGGAAGATCTTGAGATCAGCGTGCGGCAGGACGACCGTGCCGATGTCGCGGCCGGCCATGATTATCCCGCCGGGCTCGTCGGCGAGGGCTCGCTGGCGGTCGAGCAGCGCAGTTCGCAGCTCCGGTACGCGCGAGATCGCCGACACCTTCTCGTCGACGATCGGGGTGTGGACGTCGTCGGTGACATCCTCGCCGTCGACACTGACATGGGCGAGGCGGCCGGATGCGTCGGGGATGAGCTCGATCTCGGGAACGAGTGACGAGCGCGGCGGGGTCACCGTCCG
>DATHGS010000219.1:0-2973 GCA_035490155.1 Candidatus Methylomirabilota bacterium
ACGCTCGTCGCCGAGCCGCGCTACCTGCTCAACTGCGCGGCCACGTCCCCGATCCAGCCCGGGACGAGCACGACGTTCGAGATGGTCCTCGCCATCCCAGCCCACGCTTCGCCCAGCTCGGGGGTCCTGCTCTGGGGTACCGACGGGCCGGGTCCATCGAGCCAGAAGCAGCCGATCACGATCGCACCGCCCGGCAGCGCGCTCGGATCAGTTGCGCCGGCGACGGTCCCGCCGACCCGCGACGAGCTCGATCTCGCCGGTGCGAAGCTGGTCGCGACCGCCTTCGAGACGGCCCGGGCAGGGGGCGATTGGCAGACCGACTGGCAACTGCTCAGCCCGTTCGGCCAGAAGAAGTTCGGATCGGTCGAGGCGTTCATCCGCGGTGAGACCGCGTACAACGCCCAGGGAGGCTCGACCTTCGTGGCGGCCGACCCGACCAGGAGCGGCGACCTCATTGCGCCGGAGTTCCTCGGCACCGACCTGTTCTTCGACCTGAAGGGCAATGCCGACATCGAACGAGCATGGTTCGTCGGCATCGCCCACCCCGACGTCAGCGGCGCGTCCGCCGGATCGGAGAGCCTGGTCGTGGCGCCGCTCAGGGATGGCGGCGCCTGGCGCGTCTGGGTGCGCTGAGCCACCGAGCGCGACACGTTCTGCGCGACACGTTCTGCGCGACACGTTGTGCGCGCCTCTGGCGTAGGCTACCGGCGATCGATCCGAGCCCTCGAGGCGGCGGTCACTTCCGTCGCTCGCGGGCATCGGGCACGAGGAGGCACACCATGAATTCGACCGTGCGCCGAACCATCGGTTTGATGGTCGCGGCGCTGTTTGCGTTGTCCGCGTGCAGCTCCGGCGGAGGGACGTCGCCCTCAGTCGCGGCGTCGGCGGCTCCGTCGGCCGCCGAGACGAGTGCGGCCTCGACCGAACCGTCGGCCGCGGCAACCGTGGCTGCACCATCCATTGCGGTTCCGGCTGCGATCACGACCGCCGGCAAGCTCGTCTGGTGCGTCGATGTCAGCTATCCGCCGGAGGAGTCCTTCAAGGCCGACGGAACGACCGCCGAGGGCTCCGACATCGACATCGCCACCGAGGTCGCCAAGCGCTTCGGGGTTACACCGGAGATCGACAACACCAGCTTCACGGGGATCATCGCGTCGCTCACCGGGAAGAAATGCGACCTGATCATCTCGGGCATGAACGACACCGCCGAACGCGCGAAGCAGGTCAGTTTTGTCGATTACCTGAAGGTCGGTCAGGGTCTCCTCGTCCTGGCGGGCAACCCAAAGGGCATCCACACGCTCGAGGACCTGTCCGGCAAGGCCGTCGCCGTCCAGCTCGGCACGACGAACAAGGACGCCCTCGACGCCGAGAACGTCAAGCTGAAGGCCGCCAGCAAGCCGCAGATCGACGTCCAGACGTTCGACCAGGACACCGACGCGTTCCAGCAGTTGGCTCTCGGCCGGGTCGATGCCTACTCGGGCGACTCGCCGGTCTGCGCCTACTACGCCGCCAAGCCCGACAACGCCGGCAAGTTCGAGGTCGGTGGTACCCCGATCGACCCGGCTCCCATCGGGATCGCCATCCGGAAGGACGACACCGAGCTCCAGGCGGCGGTCAAAGCGGCGATCGACGGGATGTACGCCGACGGGACGATGAAGTCGATCGTCGACAAGTGGGGAATGACTGACGCGGTTGTCCTGTTGCAGTAGCGAGTAGCGGGCCGGTGAGCGGGGCAACCCGCCCGCCGGCCCAACTGGAAAGACGAGGGGAACGTGCACATCTCGGTCCTTCTCGCGACATCACTCGCGTTTCACTTCGATGTCGACCTCTTCCTGAAGTTCATCTTCCAGCCCTCACCGGCGCTCATCGGCGGGCTCGCGATCACCATCTACGCGTCCGTCGTTTCGCAGATCTTCGGTGTGGTCATCGGGATCTTCTCGGCACTCGCCGGGATGGCCCGCAACCGGATCCTGCGGACCATCAGCGGGTTCTACGTCTGGTTCTTCCGCGGCACGCCGCTGCTCGTCCAGATGTTCATCATCTATTTCGGGACGCCGTACCTGTTCGGGATCGACCTCTTCCCGAACGACGTCCATATCGGGTTCCTCAGCCTGCGCGGCTCCGTCCTGGCCGGGATCGTCGCGCTGTCGATCAACGAGGGTGCGTACATGAGCGAGATCGTCCGGGCCGGCATCCTGTCCGTCGAGCCGGGTCAGACGGAGGCTGCCAAGTCGCTCGGGATGACCTACGGGCTGACAATGCGCCGGATCGTCCTGCCACAGGCGCTCCGGGTGATCATCCCGCCGCTGGGCAACGAGTTCAACAACATGCTCAAAACGACGTCCCTGATGGCCGTCATCTCCGTCACCGAGTTGTTTCGGGTCGCTCAGGGCGTGTACGCGGTGACGTTCAAGCCGTTCGAGGTCTTCCTCGGCGTCGCCGTCTACTACCTGGCCCTGACCACGATCTGGACCCTGATCCAGGGCATGATCGAGCGCCGCCTGGGCGCGAGCACGACTCGATCCGACGCGGCGCCAAGTCTTCGGCAGCGGCTCCTCGGGATCTCGAGTCCGCGACTTGGCGGCGGAGGGACACGCTGATGGTCGAGATCTCCCACGACATCCTCGCCGCCGTCGGCGGCATTCCGCGCCCATCGGGCGACGTCGTCGTCGAGACGACGGACGTCGAGAAATGGTTCGGCAAGACCCAGGTCCTCAATGGGATCTCGCTCACCGTCAAGCGCGCCGAGGTCGTCGTCATGATCGGCGCCTCGGGCTCGGGCAAGACGACGTTCATTCGCTGCATCAACCACCTCGAGAAGATCCAGAGCGGCCGGATCCAGGTCAACGGCCACCTGATCGGTTACCGCGAGGTCAACGGCAAGCTCGTCGAGGACCGCGAGCAGAACATCGCCCGCCAGCGCCAGGAAATCGGGATGGTCTTCCAGCGCTTCAACCTGTTCCCCCACATGAC
>DATHGS010000220.1:0-5061 GCA_035490155.1 Candidatus Methylomirabilota bacterium
TCGAAGGTGTGGGCGAGGTCCTGGGCGGCCTTGATCGGGAATCCGCCGTGGACGTGTACCGCGCCCTTTGGCTTGCCGGTCGTGCCCGACGTGTAGATCAGCATGTAGGGCGTCTCCGGGTCGGTGGCCAGGGTGGCCTCCGGCTCCCCTTCGTCAAGCAAGGCTGCGCGCGCCGCGCCGACGGACTCGTCCCACCATCGGTCGCGCTCGGGATTCCAGGGTGGCTCCGGCGCCCGTACCCCGAGCCGCCGGACGACGATTACCCGGCCGACCGATGGCGCCAGGGCCACGGCTTCGTCGGCGACCGCCTTCATCGGCACGACAGAGCCGCGCCGAAAGAAGCCATCTGCGGTGACGAGGACGCTGGCCTCGCAGTCCTGGAGACGCGCGGCGACGGCCGGGGCGCCGTACCCGGAGAAGATCGGCGTGAAGATCGCGCCGATCCGGCCGAGGGCGAGCGTCGCGATGACCGTCTCGACGAGCATCGGCAGGAAGATCCCGACCCGATCGCCGGGGCGGACGCCGGCGGCCCCGAACATCCGTGCCGCCACCACGACGTAGTCTCGGAGCGCGGCATTCGTCAGGCGCCGGAACTCACCGTCCTCGCCCTCCCAGGCGATCGCCTCGCCGGACGGATCGCGCGCGGCACGTGGCGCGGTCGAGGCCTCCGCATAGTTGAATGCACCCCCACTCCACCAGCGCGTCCATTCCGGACCGCGCGAAGCGTCCATGATGGCGGTCGGCCGGCGCTGCCAGGCGAGCTCCATGTCGTCGGCCGCGGCGCCCCAGAACCAGCCCGGATCATCCACAGCGCGGGCATGGAGCGCTGCCACGTCCGACATCCCAGTCTCACGGACGAACCGGGCGAGGCGGCTGTCGGCCAGGAGCTCCGGACCCGGTCGCCACGCGACATCGGGGACGTCGCGGCCGAAGATGGGGGGACGGTCGGTCGGCACCAAATCAGCCTACGCCGGGCACGATCGCGCCGCTTGATCGTTCGTGGACCAGTACCAATGGCGACGCCGGGTGGACCATTCGTCAGGGTTGCGGCTGCGCACCATGGACGACATCCTCGGCCACATGTTCAGACGCCACCGGAGTGATCCGGACCCGACCACAGTCCTCGCATTCCGCACCAGGCTGGAGGCGATTGCGCTGACCGCTCGGAGCGAGACGTACGAGTTCGATCCGCGACGGCTTCGCGGCCGGCTCGCCCGCCCGACGAGTGTCGGGCTGCGTGATCGGCTCGGCCGCGCGGCGCTCGCCGCCCCGCGGGCCTGACCAGACCCTGACGAGGCCCGTCGCCGGCACCTGGGGGGTGGCGGCGACGGGCCCTCGCCGGGCCAACCGACCCGGTTTCGGCTCACTCCGCCTTGGGACCTCGACGCGAGGATGGCGCGGCGCGTCCGACCCATCGATCGCCGTCCCCTGACACGCGCTACGCTCCGCCTCGTGGAATTGATCGACCTCCGCTCGGACACCGTCACCCGACCAACGCCGGGGATGCGGGCGGCGATGGCCGCCGCCGAGGTCGGCGACGACCAGTTCGGCGATGACCCGACGACGAACAGGCTCCAGGAGCGAGTCGCCGGGCTGCTCGGCAAGGAAGCCGCCCTGTGGCTGCCGACCGGAACGATGGCCAACCAGGTCGCGCTGCGTGTGCTGACCCGGCCGGGCGACGACGTGATCGTCTCGCGCGAGAGCCACGCCGTGTGGCACGAGACCGGCGGATCGGCGGCGAACGCCGGCGTCCAGTTCACGGAGATAGGCTCGGGCGGGCTATTCAGCGAGGCCGATCTCCTGGCCGCGATCAAGCCGCGCGGCCACATGACGTACCCACCGACGACGCTCATGGAGGTCGAGAACAGCCACAACCGTGCGGGCGGCGTCGTGGTCCCGACCGACCTGGCGACGCGGCTGTGCGCGGTCGCCCGCGACGCCGGTGTCGCAACCTTTCTCGACGGGGCGCGGCTCTGGAACTCGGCCGCTGCCGAGGGCCGGCCCGTCGCCGACCTCGCGGCTTCGTTCGATCTCGTGTCGGTCGCCCTGTCAAAGGGCCTCGGCGCGCCCGGTGGATCGCTTCTCGCCGGTACCGCCGAAACCATCGGGCGGGCGGTCCGCTACCGGCGGATGGCCGGCGGGGCGATGCGCCAGGTCGGGATCTTCGCCGCTGCCGGCGAGTATGCCCTCGACCACCACCTCGAACGGTTGGACGAGGATCACGCCAACGCTCGCGAGATCGCCGAGACGCTCGCCGCGAGCCCGGCGTTCGAGCTCGATCCGGCTGCGGTTCGGACGAACATCATCGTCTTCCGCGTTGCGCCCGCAGGACCCGATGCCGCGACGCTTGTCGCCCGGGCGCGCGAGCGAGGCGTGCTCGTCTTCGCGTTCGGACCGCGGACGGTCCGGGCGGTGACGCATCTTGACGTCGATGGCGCGGCGTGCCGCCGAGCGGCTGCGATTCTGGTCGCCGCGGCGGCGGTATCGTGACGCGGCAACGGAGGGGACGCAGAACGCAGACGGGGAGGCTCGACCGATGACGACAGCGACGGGAACCGGAACCCGCGAGGATCCGTGGCAGCTGAAGACGCCGCCCGGCACGTCGGAGTACCAGATGTGGCGCGACGACGCGTCGGACCCGCCGACCATCGTCTGCCAGGTCGGCGGCACGAAGCTCCTCTACGACGCCCGGGCGATCGACCACCTCCACGCGATGCTGAAGGCGAACGGTGATTGGGTCCCGCTCGGCGGAGCCGACGAACAGAAGCCCGCGCCCGACGGGACCGTCGAGGCATGGGGCCGCTCCACCGACAATCCGGTCGGTGGCTGGTACGGGCTCAAGAAGGGCCTCCGTGGGCGCTTCGGCGTCTACACGCCGCCGCTGCTCGAGGCCCTCGGGCTCGTCGAGCTGACCCACGACGCCAAGAACAACCGGATGCGGGCGAAATAATCGCCAAGTTCCTCCGCCGCGAGACGACAGGACCCGGGGTTAAGCGAGGTACATGACGGACGAACCCGACCCGACTATGGTGGCCGCCGACCGGCAGGTCATGATCATCGGCGCTGGCGTCTTCCTCATCCTCGCGCTTCTCGCCTTCATCCCGGATGTCTCTCCGAGTGGTGCCCACGGGCTTGTCTCGGAGCGGGCCCACGCCCGGATCGAGTCGATCACACCGGCCACGGACCAGTCGCCGCCCCTTGCCGAGATCGTCTTCGTCGACGGGTCGCGCGCCGGCCAGCGGACCGGGGCCCAGGTCGAGGGCCCGAGCGGCCAGCTCCAGCTGCCCGATTACCAGGCAGGCGACGAGGTCGTCGCCGCCCTCGACACCGACCCCGACGGCAACCAGACGACGGCGGTCATCGATCGCTGGCGGCTGCCCGTCCTCGAATATCTCGTCGGAGCGTTCGCGATCGTCACGATCATCGTCGCCGGATGGCGCGGCATCCGTGCCCTGGTTTCTCTCGCGCTGACCTTGGTCCTGGCGGTCAAGCTCCTCATCCCGCTGCTGCTCGCCGGATGGAATCCGGTCGGGCTGGCGATCTCTCTCGGGACGCTCATCACGATCGCCTCGCTCCTCCTGACCCAGGGTTTCACCCGGGCGACCCTCGCCGCGGTGCTCGGCACGGCCATCGCCCTCGCGGCCACTGGCGTCCTGGCGGTCATCACGACGCAGGCCGCCCGCTTCACGACCGCCCAGGGATCCGAGCAGATCGTCTACCTCCAGCAGCTGGCGGGCGATCGGCTCGATCTCAGCGGACTGCTCCTGGCGGCGGTCATCTTCGGTGGGCTGGGCGTGTTGAACGACGTCGCGATCAGCCAGGCGGCGACTGTCGAGGAGCTCCACGCGGTCAGCCCGTCGATGAGCCGGCGGGAGCTGTACACCCGGACGATGAACGTCGGGATCGCCCATCTCGCTGCGACAGTGAACACGCTCGTCTTTGCCTATCTCGGGGCGGCCCTGCCGCTCCTCGTCCTGCTCGCTCTCCAGATCGAATCCGTTGGGTTGAGCGTCAACGAGGAGATCGTGGCGGTCGAGGTCGTTCGGACGATCGTCGGGAGCATCGGGATCCTCCTCGCCGTCCCGATCACGACTGCAATCGCGTGCTGGCTGGCCGTCCGTTCGACCGAGACTTGACCGGCGGCCATCCCCGCTCGCTCGCCGACGACGACGATCCCCGATCGGCGATGCCGTTCGTGCATCACCCCAGGCGCGGGCGATCGGCCGGCTGGGCGGCCTGACCCGCTCCCTCGCCGACGACGATCACCGAGCCGCGATGCCGTTCGTGGCATCACCGAGGCGGAATATGCAAAGAACGGCATCGGCTGAGGAGGATGAATGTCGGCGACCAAGGCCGAAACGGAAAGCTCGGAGTGCGACCGAGTCGCTGCCTGGGCCAGGGAATCGCACGAACATCGACGGTATTGCGACTCACTCTCGACAGAAGCGCACGAAGTCGCATATGATGCGCCGCGTGACACCCGCCAATCCCATCGTCGACGCGCTTGATCAGGCCGGCTACCGGCTGACCGGACCGCGTCGCGCCGTGGCCGATCTGATCACGGAGCACAACGGTCACTTCACCGCGTCCGATCTCGAGGCGGCGGCTCGGAGCCGGCGACTCGGGCTCAGCCGGGCGACCCTCTTTCGGGCGCTCGACCTTCTGACGGAGCTTCATGTGGTCGAGCGCATGGACCTGCCGAGCGGTGAGCATGCCTACGTCCCGTGCGCGCCGGCCCATCACCATCACGTTATCTGCTCGCGCTGCGGTCGGACGAGCCGGGTCGAGGATTGTGGCCTGGCGGGTGTCGTCGCCGAGGTCGCCCGTCGGAGCGGCTACGCGATCGAGACCCATCGCCTCGAGCTGTTCGGCCTCTGCCGCCACTGCCAGGCGAAGACGTCGGCCCCCGACTGACTCGCTGATCCTTCCAACGTTGACAACACAAGGGAGAATGATGTGCGCCAATCGCTGAGACTCAGTCGCAATACAACGGGGTCCGCGGCCCGCACGCTCCTGATCGCCTTCGCTGCGCTGGCGACCCTCGCCGCGAGTGCCTGCGGC
>DATHGS010000221.1:0-2687 GCA_035490155.1 Candidatus Methylomirabilota bacterium
CGCGACCGGCCGTCGCCGCGGCGAACTTGTCGAACTCGTCGAAGAGTCGCGGGATCGCGTCGGTGCCGTCGGGATCGAACTCGATCGCCTGGTTCGGTCGCGGCCGCAGGAACAGGAACCGGAGCTGTTCGGGCGGGATGACCTCGGCGATCGTGTGGGCCGCCGCGCCGAATCCCTTCGAGGTCGACATCTTCTTGCCGCCGATGTTGAGGAACTCGTACGGGACGTTGAGCGGCGGCTCGCGCTCGAAGACCTCGCGAGCGATCGCGTCCGAGCGGTCGCGCGACCCGCCGGCGGTGGCCAGATCCTTGCCGCACGGTTCGATCGTCACCCCGAAGAGCGACCACTGGGCAGCCCATTCGAGGTTCCACGGCAGCTTGCCGCGCCCACCGAACGGGGATGTCCAGGCGGTGTACCCGCAGCCCGTCGCCCACTCGACCAGGTTCGGCCGGCACTGGTAGGCGACGCGCTCGCCGTCCCAGCCGGTCACGATCGTCGTCCCGACCTTGCCGCAGTTCTCGCAGACGATCTGGAGCGGGTGCCAGGTATCGGGATGCTGGACGTTGGCGATCCGCCGATAGATATCGCGCACGAGGGCGGCCTTGTCGAGCGCGGTCCGGATGAAGGGGTCCATCTGGCCGGTCGGATAGATGTCGCTCATCCAGTAGTAGTGGTCCGGGCGGATGCCCAGTTCGCCGAAGATGCCGATGAAGATCTCGGCGTGATGGCGAGCGTACGAGGCGTGCCCGTCCGGCTCCTGATCCGGAATGTGGGCGAGCGGCTTGCCCATCGATGCGGCGACGGCGTCGGGCGTCAGGAGCGCCTGGGCATCCATGGGGTCCATGTCGTCGACCCCATAGAGGTAGGTGATCTCGAGGCCACGGGCGCGCATGGCCCGGACGATGACGTCGAGAAGGACGGGGCCACGGAGGCTGCCGACATGGACCGTCCCCGACGGGGTCTTCGAGTCGTTGATGACCTGCGGGCCAGTGACGCTGGCCGCAAGCTCATCGGCCCAGTCCACGGCCTTAGCTGATGCTGACGATCGTGTAGGTGAAGTCGCCGGCCGGGACCTTGACGACGATCTTCTCGCCCTTCTTCTTGCCGAGGAGGGCGCGGCCGACCGGGCTCTCGTTGCTGATCCGACCCTCGGTCGGCTTGGCCTCGGTCGAACCGACGATCGTGAAGGACTCCTTGCCGTCGTCGCTCAAGACGGCGACCGTCGAGCCGATCTGGACGTGATCCGTGGAGTGGTTCTCGTCGATGATCGTGGCGTTCTTGATCAGCGCCTGGAGCGTCTGGATCCGGCCCTCGACGAACGCCTGCTCGTTCTTGGCATCCTCATATTCGGCGTTCTCCGAAAGATCGCCGTGCTCCTTGGCGTCGTGGATCCGCTGGGCAACCTCGGGTCGCTTGACGGAGGTCATCTCGTCCAGCTCTGCGCGCAGCTTCTCGAGGCCGTCCTTCGAGAGGTAGGTGGGTCGGTTGTTCACGGGATTGTGCCCCCGATGCGGTGGGGACCGGTCGGAAGTCGACGGTCGGGGTGTCAGATATAAGGAAAGAACTTCAGGCTCCGCACGGTGTCCCGCGCACCTGAAGTTCGACCGGCCGATAGCCTAGCGCGCGTCGCGTGGGGTGTCAAAAGGGGCCCTGGCTGGCCCACCGACCGGCCCGTTCAGTCGCAATCGGTCCCGGCGCGAAAACAAAAGGGATGGGTCATCGCTTCGCCTTCCGGCGCCGGCCCCACAGGACCCAGGCAGCCTGGAGCTCGCCGCCGACACCGAGTCGGCGGAAGAGGTGACTGAACTGGTTCTTGATGCTCTGTTCGGTTATGCCGAGGGCGTCCGCGGCGTCGGCCCTCGAACGTGATCGGGCGACGGTCCGGAAGATTTCGAGCTGGCGAGGCGTGGGCGGCTGACCCTCGCGGTGACCGCCATCGCCGGCCTCCGGTTCACGATGGACCTCGGGCTGGCGTGACTGCTTGCGCCTCATCGGGGCAACGAGCCCGACGGCGGGGCGACGATCGTGCAGAGACGGGTGACGGTCACGGGTCGACCTGGGATGCGGGGGCCGGGTACAAACGTGGGGCCGGTCCGGATACCCGTGGCGACGGCACCAGGCCCCTCCCGACTGAGGATTGACCTGGATCAGCTGATCGGGTGATTTTCCCGGCCCAAGGGCCGCGGGATCCAATCCCGCGGTGCCTGTCTAGCGTTTGACTGTAACCCGCGTAGTCAAATGCGACTGTTTCAGTCTCGGCCTGCACTGTGCCATCGTCGCCGCCGCGGATGCGGGGCCGTCTATCTAGCCAACTGCACGCCCTGAGAACGTTCGCGGAGGTTCATCGGCGTGGATCGGTCGGGGACGGCCTCCTGACCCGTGAGCCCTTACGCATCCACGCTCAGCGCGAGGACCGAGAGCCCGTTTTGCCGCTTCGAACGGCATCCGACCTCCGCCAACGATCACCCCGCGTGCATCTGGCCAGGTAGGGCGCCAGCGTCGGATCTGCCGGGCGCGGCCGTGGTCGTCCTCAGGGCGCGGCCTCGAGCGCCGTACCGACGAACATCGCCCGGCAGTTGACGACGACCGTGGCCGGATCGGGCGCCGGTGGGTCGAGGGCGTAGACACAGGAGGACGCCTTCGGATCATCGAAGTGGCCGCTAACCAGGGCCCGTTGGGTCGTCGGA
>DATHGS010000222.1:0-2678 GCA_035490155.1 Candidatus Methylomirabilota bacterium
ATGCCCAGGTGTAGAACGACGCAAAGGCCGACCCGACGCGGATGTCGCCGGCCGAACGCGGGGCGCCACCGGGCAGGTCGAAGTCGAGCCGGAACGACGTCGACTGGTGAAAGAAGAGGTCGGCCGCGAAGCCGACGTCGATGACGGTGTAATTGGTCGCCGCGTGCGGCGTGACGGACAGGCGAGTCGTGCCCGCCACGGCTCGGAGCTTCGTCGCTTCGCGCTGGACGACGAGCGTCGCGCGATCGAAGAAGTAGCGCGTCGTCAGCGCCCCGTTCGGCGTCTGCTCGACCAGGTTCGGCTTGTTGTTCGTCGCCTTGATCGTGACCGAAACGTGAACGACACCGTTCTTCGGGGCCAGGGTGTAGGTCGCCTTCGTGACGATGGCGAGCCCGTCGTCGGCCGCCAGGGCGGGGCCCGCCCCAGCCGGAGCGAGACCGACGCCCGCAGCGAGGAGCATCGCCACGAGAAATGCCGCGCGGATCCCCCTCGTGGGCATCACGCGAGCGGGTGGGCCTGTGATGCGCGGCGGCGGCGCCTGCGCCGACGCGACCAGCGGCGAGTGGAGGTAAGCAGGAGCGCGAGGCCGAGGATCGCCGCCACGATCGCTGCCAGGATGCTCATGACTCGGTTCCGCCCGAGATCACGGGCATCGACCCAGGCCGCCCTAGCCGACGAGCTCGCCTCGACCGAATCGCGCAGGTGGCCGTCGACGAAGGCGGTCTTCGCTCGCTCGAGGTCCTCATTGGGAGTGGCGTCCCACAGCCCGACCTGCTCGATCGGGTCGAGCTGTGGCGGCCGCGCCGACGTTGCGGTCTGGTACGCCCCGATCGTGGCGATCTCCGCGTCCGCCTCCGCGGTCATGCCCGAGAACCCGGCCTCGCCCTCGAACGCCGCGCGGAGCGTCCGAGGCACCGTCAGCCCTGCGGCCGTAGCCGCGGCTGTCACCGAGTCGCGATCATCGAGGGCTCGATCGGCCGCGTCGAGCAGCTGGGTCGCTTCATCGAACTGCCAGGCGCGCATCGCCTGGCGGACGACGGCCGGCAGCGCCAAGGTTCCCGCGCGCTTGACGACCTCGTCGTAGCGGACACGGGCGGCCGCCCGCTCGTCAAGCAGGTGCGCCTCGTCGGGTCGAACGACCCATGTCCGCCACAGGTCGTCGAAGGGCTTCCCGGTCTTGTCGTCGAGGAGGTCGAGCAGGCCGCGCCAGTCGGGCGGCGCCGCCCCCGTCTCGGCACCGAGCGGGGCGCCGGTCGTGCCGGCCACGCTGTTCTCGTCGAGCCCCGGCGGCTGATAGGCCGGGATGCCGTGCTCTGCCGCCTGCCAGACCTGTGTCAGGGCAGCGTCACCCGCGCGAGCCGCGACCAGCCCCGCCAGCTCCGAGGAGGCCGCGTATCCGTAATCCTCGACGAGCTGGTCCGCGCTACCGACCGGACCCCAGGCGTTGAGCGGGATGCGGACCGCCGTGAGCTTGTCGGTCAGCGGATCGGCGGCCACCTTGACCCCGATCGCCTTGCCGGCCCGGACCGCGTACAACGACGCGAAGCCCTCGTTCGCCCAGCGCTCGGCCAGCAGGTTGCCGTCGAACCAGGCGTGGGCGGCCTCGTGGAGGGCGACGAACGACCCCGCGTAGTAGGCAATCTCGATCCGCCCGGTCGTCGGGTCGTAGAGCCCGGAGTAGCCCGTCGTCGAGCGACTGATCGCCTCGGCCACGACGAGCGGCCCAGCGTTCAGCCATGGCAGCCCGATCGCCTCGCCGAGCGCCGGCAGGCCCTTGCCGAGCAGGTCGCCGATTCGCTTCGCCCAGGCGGCGTCGTCCGGCCAGGCTCGAAGGGTCATGGTGAGGGGCTGGCCCGCTACGTCGATCGACCGGGTCGTCTCGGCGTAGTCGGTCGGGCGATCGGCGACGAAGTAGGCGAAGAACGTCAGCGGCTGGCTGAGCTGGCCTGTCTGGTAAACGATCTCGCCTGTGGCGTCAGTCGTCGGCGGGCGCAGGCCGGCGGCCTGGACGTCGATGTTGTAGCCCGCCGGGAAGCTGACGGTGACGCTGCCGCCTGACGCCCCCTTGCTCGCGAACGCCCACGCCGGGAACGTGACCAGGCTCGCCCCGACCCGGAGCTGACGGGTCGGCGCGCCACCCTTGTCGATGAGATCGAAGGTGAGCGTCCACGTCCGTGTCGCGCCGGCCGGCAACCGCTTGCCGAAGTCGATGCGGAGGAGGACGTGGTCGGCCGTGCGACTGGCCGTGTGGACGCTCGGGCCGCCAGGCCCCGTGATCTTGAATCCCGCGGCACCCGATTGCACCGCGAGATAGGCCTTGTCGAAGTAGTAGAGGCGCGTCTTGGTGTTGGAGAGGTGGTTAACGGCGGTGACCGCGGTCGTGACGTGGACGCGGGACTGGTCGGGCTGGACGTCGTAGCGCGTCTCGGTGGTCACCGTCAGGTCCGTTGCAGCGGCCCGCGCCGGCGGCGCTGTCGCCGGAAGAATCGACCCCCCGAGCGCGGCAAAGACAGCCACGATCGGCAGGAAGCGACGGGCGCTAACGGCCTTCACTCCGCCGCCACCTCGAGGAGCTCCGGCAGCTGCGCCGCGAAGCGGTCGATCAGCGCGGCCCCGCGACTCGTACGGGCTGATGTGTCCGGGATCCGTCCACCGATCCACAACCACTCCGCCGACTC
>DATHGS010000223.1:0-2608 GCA_035490155.1 Candidatus Methylomirabilota bacterium
CAGCTCGGCGCTGCCGGGCACGCCCAGCGGCCCGACGAGGAGCGCGTAGACGATGATGCCGACGACGAGCGCGGCGACTGCCTTGGCCAGGCGCAGCAGGATCTCGCCGACCAGGTTCGACATCGGGTCAGACCGCGCGCCGGCCCTGGAGGGCCCGGATCAGCGTCACCTCGTCGGCATATTCGAGATCGCCGCCGACGGGCAGCCCGCGGGCAATCCGGCTGACAAGGACGACGCTCCCCTCGAGGCGCTCGGCAAGGTACATCGCGGTTGCCTCGCCCTCGAGCGTCGGGTTCGTCGCGAGGATCACTTCCTCGAGTGGCGCTCCGTCCCGTTTCGCCTCGTCGGCGCGAGCCAGTAACTCCCGGATCTTGAGTCGCTCGGGACCGACGCCATCGATCGGTGAGATCGCCCCGTGGAGGACGTGATACAGGCCGCGGAACTCGGCGGTCCGCTCGAGGGCAAGCACGTCGAGCGGCTCTTCGACAACACAGAGGCGGCTGGCATCACGCCCTGGGTCGCGACAGATCGGACAGAGAGGCGCGTCGCTGATATTGAAGCAACGGTCGCAGAAGACGACCTTGTCGCGGACGTCGACGAGGGCGGCGGCGAGGATCCGCGCCTCCGTGTCGGGCGCGCGGAGGAGGTGGAACGTCAGGCGCTGCGCGGTTTTCGGACCGATCCCGGGGAGCCGGGAGAAGGCCTCGATCAGCCGGGCGACCGGCTCGATGACGGGATTGGCCACGCGGACTCCGACTACATCCCGGGCAGGCGCAGGCCGCCGGTGACCGCGGCCATCTTCTCCTCGGCGACGCTGCGGGACGAACGAAGTGCGTCGTTCACGGCGGCCACGATGAGGTCCTGGAGCATGTCCACGTCCGATGGATCGACGGCGGAGGGGTCGATCGTCACCGACACGAGCTCCTGCTTGCCGGTCACGACAGCCTTGACGACCCCGCCGCCGGCGCTGCCGTCGGTTGTCAGGGTTTCGAGCTCAGTCTGGATCCGCAACATGTCCTGCTGCATCTGCTGGGCCATCCGCTGCAGATTGGCCATCCCCATGTCATTACCTCCTGTAGCCGGCTCAGCCGACCGTGAGTCTGCCCGATCGATCCCCTGGCTGCACGACGGGATCTGTTAGCTGATCTCGCCGACGTCGACGAGGTCCTCGCCGAAGATCCGCCGAGCCTCCGCGAGGACGTAGGCCGCATCGGCGTCGCCCGGGACAGGCGGAATGAGATCCAGGTTCGTCGCCACGCAGCGGACGGCAACGGCCCGACCAAGGAACTGGCCGATCCCCTCCTCCAGCATCGGCCGGCGCCGCTCCAGGGCGTCCTTGAGAAACGCCTGGCCCTCTGGAAAGCCGAGCGTGACGACGTTGCCCTCGACGCTGATCGGCCGACAGGCCGCGATGAGAGGCTTGGCCGGCGGGTTCTGGCTGATGTGGGCGACGATCTCGGGCCAGAGCGCGCGGAGCTTGTCGAGCGCCTCTGAGCCGGTACCGGGCTTAATGGCGGGTGACGTGGATGAGGCGGCGTCGGCGTCGGGGGGCTCGGCGGCAGAGTCCGGGGGCGTCGTCGCCGGCTCGGCTTGGGCCGTCGGAGGCGTGGCCGGTTCGTGGGAGGCAGCGGCGTCGCGGGCCGTCGCGACCTGATCGGCCGTTGCGTCGGAGGTGGCGGCCGCGTCGGTCGCAGCCGCGTCGATGGTGGCTGGCGCGTCGGTAGCAGAATCTTCAGCTGCCGGTGCTTCGTCGGTGGCCGCCGCCCTTTCGGTGGCCGTTGCCTTTGCGGTCGCAGGCGCCCGCGTGGGAGCGACTCGACCTGGGGGCCGAGTCGGTAACGATGCTCTGGGATGCTCCGAGCCCGACTCGGTTGCGCTTGCGGGCACCTCTTGATGGCGTTCGGCCGGCGACTTGGCCGGAGTCGCGGCTGGTGCCGGCACCGGGGCGGCGGCCACGCGAGGGGATCCGGCGATCGGGTCGGCCGCGACAGCGGCGAAGAGGGCGAGCTCGACCTGGAGGCGCAGGCCACCGACGCCGCGGCGCTCCGGGTCGATCGCCGCGAGTCGACGGGCAACGGCGGCCAGGCGGACCTGGCGCACCGGATCGGCGCCGCTCGTCAGCCCCGCGGCGAGCTCGGTGCGAAGCGCTTCGATCACCTGGTCCAGGACGACGGCGACGTCGCGGCCTCGGTCGTCGAGCTCGTCCAGAATCGCGAGCCCGACGGTCGCCTCGCCGTCGACCAAGGCGCCGAGGAGCTGGTCGACGGCCTCGCCGTCGGCCAGGCCGAGGAGGTCGCGAACCTGCCGTTCATCGATGTGACCACCGGCCGCCCCGAGGAGCTGGTCGAGCATCGACTCGGCATCCCGCATGCCGCCGGCTGCGAGTCGGGCGATCAGGTGGACGGCGGCAGGTTCCGCTTCGACCGATTCGGCCTCGAGGATCCGGGTCAGCTTGCCTTCGATCTCGGGCACGGTCAGGCGGCGGACGTCGAATCGCTGGAGGCGCGACAGGATCGCAGGCGGGAAGTCCTGCGGGTGGGTCGAGGCGAACATGAACGCCACGTCGTCGGGCGGCTCTTCGAGCGACTTCAGGAGAGCGTTCCACGCG
>DATHGS010000224.1:0-2397 GCA_035490155.1 Candidatus Methylomirabilota bacterium
TCGGCTGTGCTCGGCGGCGGCGCCGACGTCTGGATCAAGCGGGAGGACCTCCTGCCCCTGGCGTTCGGTGGGAACAAGCTGCGGAACCTGGAGTTCCTCGTCGGCGCGGCGCTGGCCGACGGTGCCGACGTCCTTGTCACCTCGGGCAGGCGCTGGTCGAACCACTGCCGCCTGACCGCGGCGGCCGGTGCCGCGGCCGGCCTGCCGGTTCACCTCGTGCTGACGGGGCCTCCGATCTCGCCGCCCGGCGCGAACGAGCGGCTCGATCGACTCCTTGGCGCGATCGTCCACGTCGCAGCGACGGACGCCCGGGCCGATCGCGAATCCCTCATCGAGGAAGTCCTGTCAACGCTTCGAACGGAGGGCCGCCGGCCGTACGTCGTCCCGGTCGGTGGAAGCGGTGCGATCGGCGCCGCGGGCCAGGTTCTCGGCGGTCTCGAACTGGTTGCCCAGGCGCGGGCGCTCGGGATGGAGCCTCGTGCCGTCGTCCTGCCGTCGGCGACTGGCGGGACCCAGGCCGGCGTCCTCGTCGGGCTCCGCCTCGGCGGCCTCGCTTCTCGCGTCATCGGGATCGCCGTTGCAAATCCTCCGGCCGAGCTTGTCCCCGTCATCGCCCAGCTACTGAAGGACCTGAGACCGCTCGCCGGGCTCGGCGTCGACGAGGCCGAGATCGATCTCGACGGAGCGTTCCTCGGGCCGGCTTACGGCGTCCCGACCCCCGCCGCCGCCGAGGCCGCCGAGCTCCTTGCGCGCACGGAGGGGATCCTCGTCGACCCGATCTACACGGCCAAGGCGCTGGCCGGGCTCGTGGCCGGCGTCCGCTCTGGCCGGCTCACAGAGACCATCATCTTCTGGCATGCCGGCGGGACCCCAGGGCTGTTCGAGATGCCGCCCCTCGACAACGCTCGATAGCCCAACCACACCGAAGACCCCGAGCCGGAGCCCGGGGCCTTCATGCGGGACCGCCGCTCGCCTATTTGACGACGATCGTTCCCGTCATGTTCGTGTGGACGTCGCAGCGGAAGAAGTAGGTGCCCGCGGCGAGGGGCGGCACGACCTGGTCGGCTTTCGACGCGCTGACGACGTCGCCGATCGAGATCTTCTCGGACGCGTTGGCGTCCTTGTAGATCGCGACGTTGTGCGGGGCGCTGTCCTGGTTGTCGAAATGGATCGTCACGTTCTTGTCGGCCGCGATCTCGACGGTTGACGGCGAGAACGCCATGTCCCGGGCGACGATTGTGGGGCCGCTGGGATCGACCGGGCCGCTAGCAAGCGGCTGGGCTGCGGCGGAGGAGCAGGCCGCGCTGATCGCGGCGATGGCCACGAGGCCGATGGTGAGAAGAAGGCGCTTCATGATCGGGCGGTCTCCGTGATGCAGGACGAGGTCGGGGTGGATCGGGGTCCGGTCGATGGCGAGGGGCGGGACCCGTCGAGGCGAGTCCCGCGACGAACGAGGAGCTAGGCGCCGGCCGAACCGGTCGCCGAGCGGCGGCCAAGCGTGGACGAGAGCAGCGAGAGCTCGCTCTTGACGACGGTGATCGGGTTGCCGTCCAGCCGGGCGAAGTCGACGGCGACGAGGGCGATCAGGGCGACTTCGATCGCCTTGGCGATGTAGGCGGTCATGAAATACGGCCCCTGGATAGCCCAGGCGATGATCGTCGTCGCCGCGTAGCCGATGAGGCCAAGGCGGACGAACCAGCGGAAGCGAATGGCGATGCCGAGCGGGATCACCATGGCCACGGCGGCGGTCAGGTAGCCGAGGGCGTTCAGCGTGAACAGCAAGCCGCCGAGCGTCGAGTGGATGTAGCCCGTGCCGAGGGCAAGAGCCACGATCGCCAGTCTCAGGGCGACATCGATCGGTCCGAGCGTACGAACTGCGCTTCGAAGATTCATGTCTTGGGGAACCTCGTTGGCTGGTGGGTCGGGTCGCGCCGGGCCAGCGCTCGGCGTCTGAAGGCATCGTCCTCGGCAAGCGCCCGCGAGTCCGTCGGCGATCGTCCACGACAACCGATGGTCGATAGCACCCGGTCGCCGGGCTCGTTCGTCGATACGCCGGCGCGACAGATGACGTAGCAATGCGGCATCGGTCGTCGATGCCGCCTGTGACGGGTGCGACTATCCTCCGACCGTGGCCACGACCCGTCCGTACCGTCCGGCTGGGCCCATCGCGGGCTCACCGGACCCTGAGATCGACCGCGCCCCCTCCGGCACGCCGAGTCGCCCGCTCGCGCCCCGGCGCGCCACGGGCGACAGCGTCGACGCCATCCTCGCCCGCGCCGTCGGCGAGACCGCGCGGCTGCTGCAGACCGACGGTGCGATGTCCTATCTCCTCGACGAGACGACCGGGATCCTGCGCTTCGCCCATGACGCGGGCATCACCGACGATCGCCGTCGGTC
>DATHGS010000225.1:0-5393 GCA_035490155.1 Candidatus Methylomirabilota bacterium
CCGCGTCAGGCAAGTCGGCCGCGTCGGGCAAGTCGGCCGCCGCGTCGGGCAAGTCGGCCGCCGCGTCGGGCAAGCCGACAAGCGCGACCGCGGAGGAGCTCGCCGCCCTCGCCGACATGCCGAAGGAGGGCCTCTGGTCGATCGGTGGCCGGGAGCTGAAGCTGACGAACCTCGACAAGGTCCTCTTTCCGCCGCTCGAGGCCGCTGAGCCGCCGATCACGAAGCGCGAGCTCATCGGCTATTTCGTCCGGATCGGGCCGGCGATCCTGCCGCATCTCGCCGAACGGCCACTGAATCTCCATCGGTTCCCGAACGGCGTCGGGGGGCCGAGCTTCTGGCAGAAGGACCTGCCCTCGAGCGTGCCAGACTGGCTCCGCCGCTGGACGGAAGTCGGCGTTGCGGAGCGCGACGCGAACAACCATCTGGTCGCCGACGAAGTAGCGACGCTTGCCTGGCTCGCCAATCAGGCGGCCTTCGAGATCCACGCCTGGACCGGCCGCCTCGACGCACCGGAGCGCCCGACGTTCGCCCTCGTCGACATCGACCCGGGCGAGAAGACCACGTGGGACGAGACGCTCGTGATCGCCCGCCTCTATCGGGCAGCGTTCGAGCACCTCGGTGTCCGGGCATACCCGAAGCTGACCGGCAAGCGCGGCATCCAGGCGTGGCTGCCGATCGTCCCGAAATACGACTTCGGCGAGACGAGCTCATGGGTCGAACGCCTGTCACGGGCAATCGGCGCGATGGTCCCCGACCTCGTCTCGTGGGAATGGAGTGTGTCCGAGCGGAAGGGCCGAGCCCGGCTCGACTACACCCAGAACACGTTCATCAAGACGCTCGTCGCGCCGTACGCCGTCCGACCGGCCGCAGGCGCGCCCGTCTCCGCGCCGATCGCCTGGGCCGAGCTCGACGATCCGTCGCTTCGCCCGAACTCGTTCACGATCCGGAACGAGGTCGACCGGGTCGCCGAGCTGGGCGATCTCTTCGCCGGCGCTCAGACCGACGCCCAGGAGCTCCCGAAGCTGTAACGCGGCTCCGCTCCTCCGCTCCTGCTGCGGCGCCGGCGAAACCCGCCGCCCGGGGCCGCCCAGGCCTCCCGGCCCTTCTTGGCAGAGTCGTTCGAATCTTGGCAGAGTCGTTCGAATCTTGGCAGGGTCGTCCGATATCGAACGCCCGCGGAATTCACTTCTGTCGCTCGAGATGATCCGAAAGCGGCTTCCGAATCCGGACCACCCGATGAAGAGGAAGTGTTTTCCGCCGCCGTTCGATTCCGGATTATTCCGGCACAACGCTCTCGTGGTACCTGAGAGTCAGGCTCCGACCGACGTGAGCGCGGAACTCAGCACGGTGTACGCCACGATCACCGGGATACTTAAGCCGACAGCCAGCCAGGCGGCGACGGCAGGGCGGTTGGCGAAGACCCGCGCCAGCGGCGCGTGAATGATGAAGCTGGTGACCCCGACCACCGCAAGCACGACCCCCGGAACCATGCACTCGATCCCCGGGAGGAGGCTCGCGTTGTCCAATCGCGCGCACACGGGTATCGCGGCGACGCCGAGAGCGAAGGTCGCGAGGCCCACCAGGGGCAGCAACCTGATGGCGAGGACCGACCCGATACGCCGGCCATCGGCGGCTCGCAACCTGGCTCGAAACAGGACCGCCAAGATCAATGCAACCAGTGGCGCGAACTGGACGACCGTCCGGAGGATGGCGGCCGCCGCCGAGACCTCGACCGGCAGTTCCGTCGGCGGCGGGAAGTCCGGCGTCGCGGCGAGGACGGCAGCGGCGAGCGGGCCGATCGCGACGACCGACCCCAGCACAGCCGCCAGACCGATACGACGGATCCGGCCCCGAAGCTGGGTGTCTAGCGCCATGCCCGGGGATCGGCCGGGCGGTATGGGGCGAGGAAGAGGCCGAGCAGCGGCTCGCCGGTCGATTGCTCCAGCCCGGTCGGTCGGAAGGCCGGATCGAGATGGATGGTCGCGGTGACCGTGTCGTTGTCGGGCCAGTTCGGGTCGTACAGGCGGAGGGTCACCCCGCGCCCGTCCTCAGCGTAGCCGTAGGCGATCACCTGGTGATTCAAGGTGAGCCGGAACGGGTTCACGCCGGCTTCCCGGATCAAGCCGAGCATTGCCAGCCGGCCGGCGTCGATCTCCCCGCGGATCCGCGGCCACTCTCGTTCATAGGTCGCCCGCGCTCGATCGCCGCCGAACGACGACCCGAGGGCAGATCGGAGCCAGAAGCGGACCGGCACGCGAAGCCAGTCGAGCGATTCGACCTGGCGGCGGACCAGGAACTGGAATCGCGGCGTCCCGTTGTCCGGTGGCTGCCGGTCGGGCGGGACGCCGAGTCCCGCCGCGAAGAGGTCGCCGACCGTGTAGCACATCCCGCCACAGAGGCCGGCCGACGCGTCGCCGAGGCCGATGAGGCGCGGATCGACCGGGCCGAATTGCACGGTCGGGCCAGGCGGAAAGCTGTTCGCGAAATGGAACCCCGAGCGACTCGGCAGGAAGCCCGGAACCAGGTGCTCGATCATGGCGCCACGATAGACGTGCGTGCCGACCCGCGGAACGCGAGGCTTCGGGAATGCCCCGTCACACGCCCGACTCGAGCCACTCCTTGGCGGCGGCGGCAGCGGCCGGCGCTTCGGCCTCGATCCGTGACCGGGCGATGCCCTCGACGAACCGAAGCATGCCGCCGAGAGCGATCGTCGTGCTGATGGAGACCCGGCACGAGGCCTCGGTCAGTGGCGCGACGGCGACCCGCGCCGTGACCTCCGCGGGCCCGGCGGTCGCCTGGAGCGCGATCAGGCGCGGCCGCTCGAACTCGGTGATCGTTGCGAGCGCCTCGGTTCGCTGGCCGGCATTGACGACGATCCGTGCCGTGCTCCCCGCACCGATCGGGCCAGGCGACGTCAGGACCGCCTCGACGATCGCGGGCTGCCAGCGCGGCAGATCCTCGATCCGGACGAGGCGCTCGAAGACGACCTCGGCCGGCCTGGCCACCTCGATCTCGCGGTCCACCTGGATCACGGAGCGATCTGGCTCGATGCTCCGCTGACAGTGACTCGGACGAGGGCGGGCGGGACGCCGGCAATTGCCAGCGAACCGGTTCCAGGAACGACGACATCGATCAGGACGAGATATTCGCCGGGCGTGACCGGCGCCGTCAGGTCGAGGACGGCGGACGCGGATTCGCGCGGCCCCAGTCCCGCCGTCAGGAGCGAGCTCGAGTCGGCGGGGATCGCAGCATCCGTCGAGTCGCTCGCGAGCGTCACCCACCGCGCAACGAGGGTGGCCCGGCTGGCCGGCACCAGCTCGGCGCCATCGAGCGTCGGCGCCACGGCCGGCGAACCCCAAGCCGTCGCTCCGAGGTTGGTGACCTTCACCCGCACCTGCACCTGCTTGCCCGAGACGGCGGCCAACGCGGCCGGCGCGTCGTATTTCGCCGTCAGCTGACCGGTCACGCGAACGATCAGGGCCGGGACGAGGGCCTGGCTCGCTGCGTCGTACGCAACTCCGTCGGCCTCGTGGATCGTCGCAACGAGGCGATAGAGGCCGGGCGCGGTCGGAACATTGACCGGCACGGACAACCCGTTCGCCGTCCGCTTCGCTGCGACCGGCGAGACGATCTCGCCCGGCACCTCCGGCGAGACGAGATCGACCGGACCGGCGTCGTCGATCGGATCGGGCGTCGCAGATGGGGCGGGTGTCCCCGATGGGGCAGGCGTGTTCACGCCGTTGGGGGACGGCAGGGCCAACGCGGTCCTGGTCGCCGCCTGGAGCGAGCTGGCCCCGGGCAATGCCGGGGCCGAGCTCGGACTGGGTGCAGCCGTCGGCCCGATGGCCGGCAGGCCGTTCCCGGTCGGTGATCCCGCGGCGCCCACTGCAGCGGGCGCCGGGTCGTCGGTCTGGATCAGATCCCAGCGGACACCCACCATCAGGCCGCTCGGGATGGAGGCCGGATCGGCCGCAGTGATTCGGAAGGTCAGCTTCGTGGCCGAGCCCGCGGTCGGCTGAGCGGCGAGATCGGCCTCGTCGAAACTCAGCCCGAGGCCGGCGATGGTCGGCTCGATCGGCGGCTGGAAACCGTTCACGATCCGCGTCGCGCTCGCGAGGACATTTGCAGCCGCCAGACCGGCTCGCAGGACGATCGAACGATGGAAGCCGTGCGTCGGCGTGTCGGGGTCCATCTCCGCGACATAGCCCTTGCTGCGGACGCTGGCGTACTGGAGGAGGTTGCCGTTGAAGCTTGGCGCGGTGCGCCAGATCCGGTCGATCGTGCCCTTGCCAGCAAGGATCGAGGTGACGTAATAGGCGGGTCGGAGGAAGGAATCGGCGATGACCGCGTCGGCGCCGGCCCGGACGAACCCGGCCGCGTAGTTGTCGACCCGCTGCTGGCCGATCTCGAGTGGGCCCTCCGGGAGCCCCGGTTCAGAGTTGCCACTCGCATAGCAGAGATGGCTCAGGATCACGACGGCGTGTCGGGCGAGCTTGACCTCGCGGCCGATGACATCCTCGCCGAAGTACTGATGCGAGTCGCCGGCACCGGCCGTGGGGTTCAGCCCGAAGCCGTCCTGGGTCACCGGGTAGAGGGAATCGCGATAGCGACTCGGCCACCCGTTTCCGTGGCCGAGATAGAGGACGATCGATGCACCCTGGAGCGCCTGGCGGACCGCTGACCACGTCGCGTCAGGCGAATAGATCCGGACCACGTTCGGCGTGTACTTGGCGGCCGCGACGGCGGCTTCCTCGGCGAGCCGGCGATACCCATCCGTCGCCGCGCCAACGGGCCCGACGATGACGACGACCTTGGGGGCGGCCCTCGATTCGGCCGACACCGCGATCGGCATGAGCGACCCGGCCATGGCGAGCGCCAGCAGACCCACGACGACGATGACCGAACCGCGCTTCATCGAACGCAGAACTCCCCACAGGCCGGCGACGGTACCGCAATGCGGCTATTCCGGACCATACAAGAGCCGCGTTATCTGCGCGTTTGTTGATCTTCGATCTGCGGTGCACTGGGTCACCACAAGGTTTCCGGACATCCGCGGCCCGCACAGGGTTGTACCCGGCCGAGCCCTCGGGAGTTCAGCGGCGCGGCGGACGGTCAGTTGCGCCAGGCGACCGCGTCGACGTCGATGGTTGGTCGGCCGCCTGTTGCCAGGCAGGTGATCACGGCCGTATGCGTCCGGTTCGTGAGCGACCTCGCGAACAGCAGGACCCGATAATTTGTCGACCTCGCCCGCGCGCCCTTGTACATGCCCTCGTCGACGATCCAGGACCGGCCGTCAATGGTCACGCGCAGCTTGCCCCGCCTCACAGCGGACGTGCCGAGGAGGTAGAAGGCCGACCCGGTGAAGCGGATCGTCAGGCGGGCGCCGGCGCGAG
>DATHGS010000226.1:0-4834 GCA_035490155.1 Candidatus Methylomirabilota bacterium
CCGCGATCTCTACTTCGCCGCCGGGTATGAGCGCCAGGTCGACGGCCGGACGTGCACGGCCGCCGGCACCGCGATGATGATGAACTTCATCGCACGCCGCGATCTCGGGCTGAACCAGCTCTCGATCCTGCGCTTCGAGCAACCGCGCGATGCGCTCAACGACCGTGTCCAGCGGGGCTCCGACCCACTCGGGTGGTCGAAGGCGACCACCTATTACTCGCGCTACACGGGTCGCCCGACGACATACTCGTGGCAGGCGTTCTCGAGCGAGTACGCCGCCTTGAAGGATGCCGCGGCGCGGATCGCCCGGTTCGGCAAGCCGGTCGGCCTCGTCGTGCAGCACGGCCGGCACGCCGTCGTGATGACCGGTTTCAAGTCCAATCGCGATCCGAACCGCGGCGATTTCCGGCTGCTGTCGATCTTCGTCAGCGACCCGTACGGCTATCGGCACGTTCTCTATCCGGCCGCCGATGCGCCGCTCAACCGCTACTTCGAGCTCGACGCCACCACGACCTACGACCGGCTCTGGTACGGCAAGTACATCACCGTCGCCCCGCTGAACTGAGCCGCCCCCCTGGGCGCGGTCAGGGTGCGCTGATCGTCACCTTCTGGCCGATCTTCGTGAAGGTCAGGTCGAGCTCGATGACGATCTCCTGGAGCTGGCCGGAGACTCGCCCGGTGCCGTCGATCCTGGCCGACCCCGAGACAGGCCGACCGGCATCGTCGATCAGGAGCTCGAGGATGCTGCTCGTCACGGTTTCCTGGGTCAGGTTCACGGCCGGGATGAGACTCGGGTGGAACGGGTCCGAGTTGACCTGGATCCGGAGGACCGTCTTGCCGCCGACCTTCTCCGTCCCGACAAATCGGACGTCGCCGGCTCCCTTGACGAACGCGAACGGACTCATCGAGAACGCGGCCGTGAAGTTGGTGAACCGTCCCCACTTCCCCCCGTTGAAGCGGTACCAGGCCTTGCCGTCGACGTAGCGGTGCTCGACCGTCGCCGTGCCGTCGTTGAACCTGAAGGAGGCCGCCAGGCGGTAGTCGCGCCCGGACACCGCCAGGGTGCCGGTTACCGGGATCTTCGCCGTCGTATGTCGGGAAAGCCCCTTGAACGTCCCCTGGTAAGCGAAATTGCTCTTCGTCACGAGCTTGACGAAGGCCGCGATCGCTGCTGTTTCCGGAGGCGCCGATGGACTTGGTGCCGGGGCGTGTGAGGCGGTAGCGATCGACGTCGCGGCCGGCGGCGGAGAACTCGCTGCCGGGCCGCTGGATTGAGTCGGCTGCGTCGCGCCACAGCCGAAAACGACGATCGCCGCAACCAGCACCGCGGACGCCACGCGGCCCCGCGGTGGGGCGCCATCGACCCTGCCCATCGTCCAGCCGCTCGTCGTCCTCGGGTTCAAGTCGGCCCCCCTCTCGTCCGCCCTGGCTGACGCTGCCACGCCGCCGCCGAGCTCGCCCGACGGTATCACGGCGTCTTTCGTCAGAGCGTCGGCGGCAGGCCGAATGCCGGGAACAGCGCGGGTCCGAAGGTCGTGATCTCGGCGATGAGGCCGTTCTCGATGCGGAGCACGTCGAACTTGAACGCGCGGAACTGCGTGTCGCCGTCCTGGCGGAGGTAGCTCGCGGCCGTCGGCATCCGGTTGGCGAGGGTAGGCACAAGGCGCCATTCGCCCTCTCTCAGGGCACGCGCGAGAAGCGGCGCGATCGTCTCGAGGCCCTCGAAGAGGTATGGCGCCGGCGGCATCGTGATCCGCAGGTCCTGGGAAGCGATCGAGACCGCAAGGGCGGCGTCGCCACGCTGGTGAGCGTCGATGAATTGTTCGAGCAACGCTCGATCTTCGTCAGTTGGCTCACCGGCGGTCCACTCCGACCGCCGCGCCGGCAGGTGCTCCTGCATCGTGGCGCGGGCCCGCTGGAGGGCGCTGTTCGCCGCCGCGACGCTCGTCTCGAGCAGGGACGCCGTCTCGATCGCCGGCCAGCCGAGGACGTCCCGGGCGATCAGGGCGGCGCGCTGTCTCGGCGGCAGGACCTGCATCGCGGCAAGGAACGCGAGCTCGATCGTTTCCCGCTCGACGATGACCGCATCCGGCTGGTCGTCGCTCGGTGCGACCTCGTCCAGCAGCGCGTCGGGGTACGGCTGGAGCCACGGCACCTCGGAGAAGTTGTGCACCGTCGCGAGGCGCCTGGAGCTTCGCCGGAGCATGTCGAGGCAGACATTCGTCGCGATCTTGTAGAGCCACGCCCGAAGCAGAGACCCCTCGAAGCTGTCACGGCTGCGCCAGGCCCGCAGGAGCGTTTCCTGCACGGCGTCCTCCGCCTCCTCGAACGAGGCGAGCATTCGGTAGCAATGGACGTGGAGCTCGCGCCGGTGGCGCTCGGTGAGCTCCGCGAACGCCGGCTCCTCACCGGCGATCGCGAGGCCCATCCCATCGGTTCGTGTCATCGTCGCGATGGTAGCGGTCACGCGACCTGCTCCCCGCGCTTGACCTCCTGGACGAGCCAGGTGTTGCCGTCAGGGTCCTTGAAGGACAGGAACGAGTTGTAGCTCTGTCGTTCGGGATCGGGTCCGGCCATCTGACCGCTCTCGCCGAAGTGGAACATCTCGCTGGCGTCGACGCCGCGTTCGACGAGCCCGTTGCGGGCTGCGTCGAGGTCGGAGACGCACAGGTGCAGGCCATGGAGGGTTCCGGCGGCCATCTCGGTGTTCTTCATGATGGCGATCGCACAGGCCGAGCCCGGCGGCGTCATCTGCACGACCCGGAAGTCCTCGCCGGCACGGTGGTCGACGAGCAGGTCGAAGCCGACCTGATCGCCGTAGAAAGCCTTGGCTCGGTCAACGTCCGAGACGGGAACGACCACGAGTTCGAGCGTCCAGTCCACGATGAGTCTCCTTGTTGCGATCGGCGGGCTGCCGACCTTCTGCGCTGTGTAACGACGGTCCCCGCGGAAACTCATCGGTGGTCCGATGAGACGAACCTCGAGGTCGCCTGCCGCGATCACAACCTTGGGGTTGACATGACTCTTTCGGCGGCGTAGATTACCGATGGGTTATATAACCAATCAGTAACGGATGAGATGCAACAGGCCGATCCACTCAGTACGACATTCGCCGCCCTTGCCGACCCGACTCGGCGGGCAATCCTGGCCCGTCTCGCCAAGGGCGAGGCCTCGGTCAAGGACCTGTCCGAACCGTTCGACATGAGCCAGCCCGCGATTTCGAAGCACCTCCGAGTGCTGGAGCGGGCAGGGTTGATCGAGCAGAGCCGGCAGGCGCAGTGGCGACCGCGACGCCTGCGGGCGGGCCCATTGCGCGACATCGCCGACTGGGTCGACCAGTACCGCCGACATTGGGAGGAGAGCTTCGAACGACTGGACGATTACCTCCGCGAGCTACAGGACATCCAGGAGCAGGGCAAAGGAGCCGACGATGACCGCGACCAGAATTGACCGGGGTAGCAACGAGACGACCACCATCTATTCGGATGGCGGCGACCTCACGTTCGAGCGCACCTTCGACGCGCGGCGCGAGCAGGTCTGGAAGGCCTTCACGGACCCGAACCTCATCCCGCGCTGGTGGGGTCCTCACGGCACGACGACAACCGTCGCCGAGATGGACGTCCGGCCGGGTGGCTCCTGGCGGTACGTCAGTCGCGGGCCCGATCGCGAGGAGGTGACGTTCTACGGGGAGTATCTCAAGGTCGACCCGCCGAAGGGCTTCGAGTGGACCTTTATGTTCGACGTCGAGGGCGTCGGGCCGATGGGAGGACCCGAGACCTTCACGTTCGAGGAAATCGAAGGGAAGACGAAGGTCACCTCCGTCGGGCACATGGGGTCGGTCGAGGCGCTCGAAGGCGCACTGGCCAGCGGCATGGTCAAGGGCGCGGTCGAGACCTGGGACCGCCTCGAGGCGTTGCTCGCCAAGGGCTGAACGAAACCGTCCAAGCCGGCCTCGTCGGGGCGGGCGGCCTCGGACTTTCGCGACACGCACACAACGGACCGATGTCGGGCGACATCGGTCCGTTTCTTTCGCCTTGCGCAAGAACGTCCGCGGACTCCGGCGGATTCCTTCGTGTCGCGCAAATTCCTGGCCGAATCGCCGGCGCCCTGGTCGATTGTGTTCGCCTGGCGAAAGCTGATGAGATTTGCGCCTGGGCATCGCCGAAGAGTCTGCCGAGTTGACCCACTCCGACAAGCTTGCAGGCACCACAATCGAACAATCGACTATCGCGCCGGCGCTCCGCCCGAGCCAGGTCGCAGAAACTCCGAAGCTGGACTGAACAGTGACGGATCCGATCATCAACGTCGATCAACTCACCAAGACATTCCGCTCGCCAAAGCGGCAAGGCGGTCGGCTCGGTGCGCTTCGGACCCTGTTCACACGCGAGTACACAGTCACGTCCGCCGTCAACGGGATCAGTTTCAGCGTCGAGAGCGGAGAGCTGATCGGATACATCGGCCCGAATGGCGCAGGCAAGTCGACGACGATCAAGATGCTGACGGGCATCCTGGTTCCAACCTCCGGCGAGCTCCAGGTGGCGGGCCTCGTGCCATGGCAGCGACGCGAGGAAAACGCGCTGAACATCGGCGTCGTCTTCGGCCAGCGGAGCCAGCTCTGGTGGGATCTCCCGCTAATCGAGTCGTTCGATCTCGTTGCCAAGATGTATCGGGTCGCCCCAGATCGGTACCGCCGCGACCTCGGGCGTTTCCGAGAACTTCTCGATCTCGATGAATACATTGACACGCCGGTTCGCCAGCTGAGCCTTGGCCAGCGGATGCGCGGTGATCTCACGGCCGCGCTGCTCCACGATCCGCGGATCGTTTACCTCGATGA
>DATHGS010000227.1:0-3103 GCA_035490155.1 Candidatus Methylomirabilota bacterium
GCGGCCTGATCCGGATCGACAACGCGCTGGTCCAGGGGCTACTCGGGCCCAATCCCGGCGCGGTCACATTCGCACAGCTGGCTGGGATGATCCAGGGGCCGGCGGCATCCGACCAAGTCGTCGGCAGCCTGGTCTCGATTGCCGCCGCGATCCTCGCCGTCCTGCTCGTGGTCCTGTACATCGGGCGCGACCTGCTCCTCCTGGTGGCGACCGTGCTTGCCCCGCTCGCGCTCGCCACCTACGCCCTGCCTCAGGTCGACGAGATCGCGCGGCTGTGGTGGCGCGTGTTCTCCGCATTGCTCTTTGTACAGGTGATCCAGGCCGTCCTCGTCGAAGTCGGTCTGCAGCTCCTGAGGCACACCGATTGGCTCGGCCCGGTCTCGGATCTCACGTCGGGTCTTGTGCTGATCACGCTCCTCTACCTGCTCTTCAAGCTGCCGTTCGCTGCCTACCAGTGGGCCTTCCGTCAGAGGCTCAGCCAAAGCCCTGTAGTGCAAGGAACTGTTGCGACCGTCCGCACGGTGGCGACCGCGGTGGCGACCGCGGTGGCGCCCTGATCGTGGAACCGGTCCGCGTGCCACAGCACCTGGAACTCGAAGACGTGATCGCCTGGGGCCTCGGCGCAACCGACCTGCTCTGCGTCGCAGCAGGCGCGGTCTCGGCCTGGTGGATTTATCTGAACCTCCCGCTCGGGTTCGACCTGCGGGTCGCTGCAGGCGCGCCGCTGGTTATGGCGGGCCTCGCGTTCGGAACGCTTCGTTTCGGCGAGCTGGCTCTTCGCGACTGGCTCCGCATCGCACTCCGCTACGCATCGCGTCCGAGGACGCTCATCTGCGGGGACGGGTTGTGATCGGCCTCCGCCCGGGCCGCGCCCACGAGTTGCTGCCGGTGTTGGCGGCGGCCGACCGCGCCGTTCGCCTTCGTGACGGAGGCCTCCGCGCTGTCCTCGAGTGCCAGACATCGGCATTTGGGATCAAGGGCGAGGCCGAGCAGCGCGCCGTCGTCGATGGCTGGGCCTCGCTCCTCAATTCTCTGCCGCACCCGCTGCAGGTCGTCATCCGCACACGCGAGCTGGCGCCGTCCGCGCTCCTCTCCCCCGCCGCCACCGACCGTCCGGCACTTGCTGCCCTGGGCGAGTCCTACCGGCGGATGGTGGAGGACCTCGCCGGTCGTCGCCGGATACTCGACCGTCGCTTCTTCGTCGTGTTGCCAGGGCAGGCGCCCGACCGCCGTCGCCGGACCAGCAATGGAGCGGGCGATCTCGAGATCCTGGACCAGCGGGTCAGCTGGGTCACGGAATGCCTCCGCCGGCTCGACCTCGAGCCCCGTCGACTTGGCGGCCGCGAGCTCGCCGATCTTTTCCGGCGGGCACTCAACCCGGTGTCCTCGGTGCAGCCGATCGCCGATGACGACGACCTCCACGACCTGCCAGGGCTCATCGCGCCGGCCGCCCTCGCCGAGCGGCCCTCGTCGCTGTCGGTCAGCGAGCGGTGGACGCGAACGCTGGCGGTCACTCGTTATCCGTCGCGGTTGCGCCCGGGCTGGCTCGGCGACCTGCAAGCGTTCGACGGAGACCTCGATCTCGCCCTCCACGTCCAGCCCAACCCCGGGCCTGCGGTCATGTCGTTCCTCGAGCGCCGCATCAGCGAGCTGTCTTCGACGGTCCACCTCAGCGAGGATCACGGTGGTCGAGCCGATCCCTATCGCCGGGCAGCACTGCACGACGCGGTCGAGCTTCAGGACCGCGTCGCGCAGGGTGCAGAGCGCCTCTTCGACGTCTCGCTCTACCTCACGGTCTGGGCCGACGGAGCCGACGACCTCGACGCCGCGACACGCCGGTTGGAGGCGCTGTTCGGGACCCGACTCATCCACACGCGCCGCCTGCTCTTCCAGATGCGTCCGGGCCTGGTGTCCACGCTGCCGATCGGCATCGACGCCGTGGCGGTGCGACGGATGCTCTCGACGACAGCTCTGTCGGCGACCTTCCCGTTCGCCGGCGGCGATCTGCCGACCGGCTCGGGTCTGCTCTACGGCATCAACACCGCGACGCGAAGCCCGGTGATCGTCGATCGCTTCGCGCTCGAGAACCACAACGCGGTCGTCTTCGCGACCAGCGGCGCGGGCAAGTCGTTCCTGGTCAAGGTCGAGCTGGCTCGTGCCATTCTCGCCGGGACTCGGGTCATCGTCATTGACCCCGAGGGCGAGTACGCCCGCCTGGTGGCATCACTCGGCGGCGAGGTGATTGCGATCCGGCCGGGCTCGCAGGCGGGGTTGGACCCGTTCGCGGTCACCGGCTCCAGCCCGGGTGCGCTTACCACGCGGATCGCGACTCTGACCACGTTCTTGGACCTGCTGGCCGGCCCGTTGGGGCCGCGCCAGCGGGCGGAGGTCGAGGACGCGATCTCGCACGCCTTCGCGAAGGCGGGGTTCGCCGACGGCGAGTCAGTCGACGACCTCACGTGGCCGCGCCTCGCCGATGTGACGGCGCGCCTCGGCGCCAATCATGCGACCGAGGACGTCGCGGTCCGGCTCGAGCGCTACGTCGGCGGGCCAGGCCGCTGGTTATTCAACCAAACTGCCGCCGCCGCCTCGTCGAACACCGGAAGCGCGGTATACGTCCTCGCCGGCCTGCCGGAGGAGGAGCGAACGCCGGCAATGTTTCTGGTCCTCGACCGCGTCTGGTCGAGGCTTGCCGACTCTTCAATCCCGACGCTGGTGGTGGTCGACGAGGCCTGGTGGCTGATGCGCCACCGCGAGACCGCGGCCTTCCTCTTCCGGCTGGTCAAGACCTCGCGCAAGCGCCGCGCCGGACTGACCCTAATCACGCAGGACGTGGGCGACGTGCTCGCCAGCCCGGACGGCGAGCCGATGATCGCCAACTCAGCCCTCCAGATCCTGATGAAGCAGGCGCCGCAGGCGATGCCGAGGCTGGCCGAACTATTCCGCCTCACCCAGGCCGAGCAGTCGTGGCTGCTCAACGCGCAGCGCGGTGAGGGGCTACTAGTCGCGCGAGGCAAGCGGGTGCCGTTCCAGGTGATCGCGACCGACGAGGAGTCACGCCTGATCGAGGGCAACGAGAGCCGCACATGAAAATCCTGTTCTC
>DATHGS010000228.1:0-2230 GCA_035490155.1 Candidatus Methylomirabilota bacterium
GGTTGGCGTGGGCTCTGGGCATGAATCTGGCCAAGGTGGCGGCCTCCGACGCGCCGCCCGTGCTCGGATCTCAACTTCGGACGTCTTCCCCTCGCGGCACCTCGTCGTGGATGCATTCCAACGCGAGGAATGCTGGTGGGAGCAGCACGGGGACCGATAGGCGGGAAATAAGGGCGACATTGAGCCGGGCCGCTCCTTGCGTCCGTTCTTGCCCAATGCCTCCTCCCGAGAACACTAAGCAGCGCTCGATCGCCTGCGCGGCTGGACGATGCCCGCCGGACCCCGATACGGCGCCGAATCGCCGTCGAATGCTTCCCGGCAGCGGCGTTGCACGAGGATTGGCCCGCGCGAGCAACGGCTGTTTCGAATGACGCCACTCCGCTAGGCATTAGGCACGGATCGCGGGCCACGTGCAATCGAGCGCGCGGAGGCGGCAACGTAGGCCTGGGCCGCCCCAGCCACGGGCGTGCACGAATCGCTGACAGATCGTTGATATGTCCGTCACACTCTTGACGCACTGTCCCGCGGGGGGTGAAATGCCCACGACCGGAACGACGGTCCCGGACAAACGTCACCCGCTGCCGCCGAGAGACCGCGCGATCGCCATAGGAGGAGGAGTCGGATCGTGCCGGAGTCCGGCGGCCCGGAGTCCATCGATTCACCGTCATTTGGAGAACCGACTTTGATCACCAAGCATTCCCTGCTGCGATCCGTCACCCCGTTGGCGATCTTCGCCCTCGTCGTGGCAGCCTGTTCGAGCCCGGCAGCGTCCACTGCCCCAAGCACCGCCGCCAGCCAGCCCGCCGAGACTGCGGCCGGTTCCGCTCCCGCCGGTAGCGCGCCGGCGGCATCCGCCGCCGACCTCACGGCTCTCATCGCCGCCGCGAAGACCGAGGGCACTGTCTCCGTCATCGCCCTGCCGCACGACTGGTGCAACTACGGCGATGTCATCAGCGGCTTCAAGGCCAAGTACGGCCTCGCCGTCAACGAGCTCAACCCGGACGCCGGCTCAGGCGACGAGATCGAGGCCATCAAGGCGAACAAGGACAATCCGGGCCCGCAGACGCCGGATGTCATCGACGTCGCCAGCTTCTTCGGCGATCCGGCCAAGGCCGACAAGCTGATCCAGCCTTACAAGGTCTCGGTCTGGGACACGATCGATCCGAAGTACAAGGACCCGGACGGGTACTGGTACGGCGACTACTACAGCATCATGACGTTCGAGATCAACAAGTCCGCCGTGGCGAACAGCCCGGCCGACTGGAGCGACCTGCTCAAGCCGGAGTACAAGAACCAGGTCGCCCTCGCCGGTGACCCGCGGGCCTCAGGCCAGGCCATCAGCGCCGTCTACGCGGCCGCTCTGGCCAATGGCGGCTCCCTCGACGACGCTCAGAAGGGCCTCGACTTCTTCAAGCAGCTCAAGGACGCCGGCAACTTCGTGCCGACGATCGCCAAGCCCGGCACGATCGACACGGGCGCGACAGCCATTGCACTCCGCTGGGCCTACAACGCCCTGGCCCACAAGGACCTGGCTGCCGGCAATCCGGAGATCGACGTCGTCGTTCCGAAGGCCGGCCGGTTCCTGGGCGTCTACGCCCAGGCGATCAGCGCCTACGCCCCGCATCCGAACGCGGCCAAGCTCTGGGAGGAGTACATCTACTCCGACGAGGGCCAGGCCGGCTGGCTCAAGGGCTACTGCCACACGACCCGCCTCGACGACCTCAAGGCCCGTGGCGTTTCGAGTGACCTCATCGCGAAGTTGCCCGACATCGCCGGGGCGATCTATCCGACCCCGGCCCAGTACGACAAGGCCAAGGCCCTGATCACCGGTTCGTGGGACGCGGTGGTCGGCGCGGACGTCAAGTAACCCAGCGGTGAACTTGCGATCGTGAGCGACTCCGCCACGGTCATGATCGAGCGGGATGCGCCACCGGCGCGTCCCGCTCGGCGCTTCCTGTCGTTTTCGTGGGCGGGTCTCATCCCGTTCTTCCTGTTCTCAGCGCTGTTCCTCGGTCTGCCGCTCGCGTTCCTGGCCCTCGGCAGCATCGCCGACAACAAGACCGGCGCTCCGACCCTCGCCAACTACGGGGCGCTGACCACCCCGTCGGTCGCGACTGCCTTCCGCAACAGCATCGAGGTCAGCCTCGTCACTGCGATCGTCGGCGGGATCTTCGGCTTCCTGCTGGCAGTCGCCGTGATCCTGGGCCGGTTACCGCGGATCCTGCGCAGC
>DATHGS010000229.1:0-2494 GCA_035490155.1 Candidatus Methylomirabilota bacterium
TCGGTTCGTACGCTGCTCGCCACGGCGCCGGCCTCGGACGGCGTTGTCAGTTGGACCTGGACGGGGACGTTCGACTGCGAGGTCGGCCTGGCGTACGACCCTCGCGGGCCGGCGTATCACGCCGTCGTGCTTGCCGCCTACGGCGCGTCAGGCCACTCGATCTTTGCGATTGCAGAGGCCGGCGGATGGTGGCAACCCGGTCCTAACGACATTGTCTGCTGACCCCGCCTTGTCCGGAGCACAAGAGCCTGCTTTCGCGCCGCTGTGAGGTTGGTCGTGAATCAGGCTGGTCCGCCTGACGTACAGTTGGTTCATGGCCCGGTCGCTCGACACATCGGCTGACGCGAACCAACGACAGCTATTGGCGTTTCGCTCGATGACGCCGAAGGATCGCCTCCAACTCGCGGACGCGATGAGCACCGAGGTTAGAGCCCTCGCCGAATCGGGCATTCGCCAGCGGCACCCGGAATACTCGGCAGAAGAGCGACAGGCTGCGCTCGCTGAAATGTTCCTCGGTCGGGAGCTCGCGGCGGCATCCCGACGGCCGCGCAGACCGGCCAACCATCGTTGACATTCGCGGAGCTGCTGTCGGACGTCATCGGGCGTCTCGATCGCGCCGGAGTCCCCTACATGGTCACCGGATCGCTGGCGAGCTCGTATCACGGTGAGCCTCGCGCGACTCGCGACGCCGATATCGTCATTGATCCCACGCCACATCGCCTGGCTCGGCTGGTCGAGATACTCATCGAGGGCAACTACTACGTCGACGCGGACGCCGCGTCCGAGGCCCTGACGAAGCGCGCCCAGTTCAACCCCATCGCCGGCGACGCGACCAAGGTCGACTTCATCATCCGCAAGGACCGAGCCTTTTCGATCGAGGAGTTCGGTCGTCGACAGCAGGCCGACCTGCTCGGCACCACTGGGTTCGTCGCCACCGCCGAAGACCTGGTGATCGCCAAGCTCGAATGGGCGGCCGCCTCCGACTCCGATCGACAACTGCGTGATGCGGCCGGGATCGTCGCCGTCGCGGACGGACTCGACGAAGCCTATATCGAGCGATGGGCGTCGGCTCTTGGCGTAACGGACGCGTGGCGTGAGATACGCCATGCGCCAGGATGATGTGAGCTCGACGCCGCATCTCCTGCCTAACGTCGAACGGACGCTAAGACCTCAACCGAGCCTCCAGAACTCCCCCGTCAGGCCCAGCCGATCGAGGATGGCCTGATTCTCCTCGCGGGTATGCGACCGCCAGTCCGGATCGAGGCGGTCCCACCACCAGACCTCCGCGAGGGCGGCAACTTGCGTGATCGGCACGATCGCGCCGCGCGGGCGGCCAGCGAGCCAGCGGTCGACGTGGTCCTCCGACCGGAAGACGAGCATCGTCCCTCAAGTGAACCCGATGTCGCTCCACCAGTCGCGGGCCGGAACGAGGACGTGGAATACCGGGCTCGGGTCGGTCGGGCGGTAGGCGCGGACCTCGAGCTCGATCGGATCGGCGCAGTCGGGGCAAGTCGTCCGGATCGTCGAGTCGGTGCGGAGGACGACGCCAATCCCAAACGCGTCCCAGCCGCAATTTGCATACCAGTTGCGACCGGCGGCCTCCACCCGGTGCGGCGTCTCGACGCCCGAGAACGGGTTCGCCATCCGGATCCGCCCGTCGTCTTCGAGGACGAGCGCGTGGGCGTCCTGGAGGCGCCGCCATGAGCCACGGACAGTCTCGATTCCCTCCCCCGTCGCGGCGGCGACCTCGTCCGGTGTCGGCGCCCGACCGAGCTCGACGAATCGTCGATAGGTCGCGTTCCGGATCAGGAGGTCGGCGGGCGTCATCGCGCCACGATACTGCTCGGCGTGACCGGAGAAGGCGCGCCTAGCCGCCCCCAGCGAACCAGTCGAGCACGCGCAGCGCGCGGAGCGTGTTCCAGCGGCTTGGCTTGCCCTCACTGTCCTCCATCTGGAAGTGGGCCTCGCCCTCATGGACGTTCTGGAGCGGCCACCGCCCGTCGGGATCCCGATTGGCCTCAACGACCCCGATCGCTTCGGCCATGCGGTCGTCCGGCTTGACCCCGGCGTCGCGCAGGTACTCCAGCCCGCGCAGGACGTCGTAGAAGTACCAGGTCGGGAACGAGAACTGGAGCCAGCTCGGGTCGATCACCTCGCCGGTCGACTTCCGACGGAGTAGCCGGCGCTCGAGCATGTATTGCTCGCCACGGCGGCGGGCCTGCCCCAACTCGGCCGAGCCCCCGATCGCCCGCTCGTGCTCGAGCAGGCCCTCGAGGACATTGATCGTGGTCCCGAACGACGACACGGTCGCGCCGTTCTCGACCTCGCAGTTCCAGCCGCCGTCAGGGAGCTGCTCGCCGAGGAGCCGGTCGACGAGCGGCGTCATGTCCACGCCGAAGAACGCACCCGTCGAGACGACATTGCCGTTGATGCACGGCTCGACCTCGCCTTCGAAGAAGCGGTTGTCGGCCCAGGGGGTCTCGAACTGGGCGTT
>DATHGS010000230.1:0-2767 GCA_035490155.1 Candidatus Methylomirabilota bacterium
GTCCCACAATCACATTGGAGTTCCATCGTGACCGCATCTACCAACATCACGCCGGTCCAGCCCCGCCGGTCGGCGCTGAGCACCGCCTCCCAGGCAGTAGTCGGGACGGCGTTCGCGCTCTTCCTCGCACTGGTCGGGATCACGTTCGTCGCCCTGGCGGCCGCGTTTCCGATCGTCGTGCCGATGATCCAGGACCAGCACCTGCCCGTGTCGGCCAGGGATTTCGAGATGGCCAAGGCGTTCGCGTCCGTCTGGTGGATCTTTGCCGGCGTCGGCGTCGCCACTTTGGTCGCCGCCCTGGTGACGGCCGTCAAGCTCGTCGAGCACCTGGACGCCGCTCCTTCGGAGTAGCCGCCGGATTGAACCAATCAGATCAGCGCCCCGGCGGAATGTCCGCCGGGGCTTTCGGTTGCTCTTCGTCAGAGCTCCTGTGGCCTGAGCCGAACCGTGGTCGGCGACTCAGCCGGCCGGGTTGTTGATGTCCATCCCGGGCGCCAACTGGGTCAGGCTGAGGGTATTTCCCTCACTGTCGACGAACCACGCGGCGGCGCCACCGTCGGGGTCCCTGGCGACGCCATTTTCTGTGGTCGGGCCCTGGTCACCCATGGCGTAGTCCTCGAACTTCACGCCCTTGCCTCGCAGCTCGGCCATCTCCTTGTCGATGTCGGTGACGGCCCAGCCCCCGAGCGTGTGCTTGCCAGTGCCGGCAAACGCTGTCTGATAGATGACGAAGAGAGTCTTGCCGGACGAATAGAGCTGGCCGCCGACGCCGAGATCCCTGATCGGGGTCAGGCCGAGCTTGTCCTTGTACCAGGCTTTCGCCCTGTCGATGTCGTGAGCTGGGAGGGTGGGAACGATCGGCGAGTCGGCGAGCATCGCGGTACCTCCTGGGAAAGTGGAGCCTCATCATGCGCTGCGGGCGTCTCGGGGTCGTCGCCGTCCGCCGCGGATCGAGCAAATGAGCCGAATTCCGAATTCGGACCATCGAGCGCAAAATGGAAAGTGATTTCCGCGGCGTTCGAGATCGGACTATCCGATCGATGCCTGGCCAACTGGTCTCCAGCACTGGGGCCAGACTGGATCTGTCCAAAGGACAGGTAGATGGCCAAAGTAAGGCCTGATCGAAGGAGCCCGACCCGAGGAGACCCCGATGGTGACCTGGTCCGAGTTCGAGACGGCCGACCCCGACATGGCGACGGCGGCCCGTCGGCTGCTGTACGCGCGAGGTGACGGCGAGGCGCTGCTGGCGACGGTCCGTGACGACGAACCGCCCCGGATCCACCCGATCAACGTCGGCGTTGTTGATGGCCGGCTGTATGCCTTCCTCCTCCGGTCGGCGAAGCGGGTCGACCTCGAACGCGACGGTCGCTACGCGCTGCACACCCACCAGGATCCGGCCAAACCCGACGAATTCTCCGTTCGCGGCCGGGCGCGTCTCGTCGACGACGACGGGATCCGGGCGGCTGTCGGCGGGGCCTGGTCCTTCAGCGTCGACGAGACGTACGGTCTGTTCGAGTTCTCGGTGGAGTCGGCCGTGCTCGGGCTACGGGGGCCCGACGAGTGGCCGCCGCGCTACTCGCGATGGACGGCACGGGTCGCCTGACCCGACGTCGTCAGGCGGCCGCGACTCAGAACGTTGGCACGGGCTCGAACGACGGGCCGGCCGGCTCGCTCGCAGGCGGGCTCGACGGCACGGCATGAGTCGATCCGGACAACGGCGGCGTGGGGCTGGGCGACCCGGTCGACTGGCTCGGCGACGGCGACGGCGACGGCGGCTCGGAGCCCGCCGGCGGCTCGGATTCGGTCGCTGGCTCGGACACCTCCGGCGACTCAGACCCCGCGGGCGGCTCGCTGCCGATCGGCGCCTCGGATCCCGTCGGCGGCTCGCCGCCCTGGACCGGCACCGCTGCCGCGGCGGCCGATACCCCGAGCCCGCCGGCCGACACAGCGAACGACAGACCGGCCAACCCCAGGACGAGGACGCCAGCAATGAGCGACCGATTGGCTCGCACCCCCGCGGGCAACGTCCATGAGAGCTCGAGCACGCCGCTGAGGGCATGCGTGGTCCGCTCGAGTGCGCGTTCCGAGCGACCTTGACCGCGCATCGGCCGGGACGGCATCGGCGCCGCCCACGTCGGATGTTCGCTGTGCCCGCCCGCCACGATCTCGGTCGGCTTGCCGAGCCCGATGACCAGCAGCCGCGCGTAGATCGTGATCGGCGCCACCGCTCCGAGGATGACGAGCCAGCCGATCGGACCGGGCAGCGTCAGCCCGACAAGGGCCGCTCGCGCGTCCCAGGCGAGGAGGCCGGGCCAGCCGATCCCGGCCACCGCGATGACGACGAGACCCAGCCCGAGCAGCGGCGTCCGCAGCGCCCAGCCCCGCAGCTCATCGATCCGTCGCGTCCCGTAGGCGCCGTGGATGGCGACGACCCAGGCGGCGAAGGCGCTTCGGACCATCGCGAATACGAGGATCCAGCTCCGGGCCGGCTCCCAGGCGGCCGGGTCGAGCGCGGCGAGGCCGAGGATCGCAACGCCGGCGTCGGCGACGATCGTGTAGCCGACCACGTGCTCCAGATCGTCCTGGATCCATGCCGCGAGCCCGCCGAGAAGGATGCTCGCAACCCCGACGATGACGACCAGGCCACGCTCGAGCGTGAGCGGCAGCAGCAGCGGCGCAACCGACTGGTCGGTCCAGGCGAGGGCGACGACGGCAAAGGCCGCCGGTCCCCAAGCCATCAGCATCGGCAGGGTCACCTCGGGCGCGG
>DATHGS010000231.1:0-5214 GCA_035490155.1 Candidatus Methylomirabilota bacterium
CAGCAACAAGTCGTGGCACGTCGGCCAGGTCGAAGGCGCCAAGTCAGACGAAACACGCCAGCGGCGCATCGCCAGGTCGGTCGAGATCCTCAGGCAGGGCCGTCCCCGCTGAGACGCTTCGTCCTGGCACAACAGAGGCGCCGGCGGCCCAACGGCCGCCGGCGCCTCTCCGCGTTCGGACGGGACTGACCGATCCTCGCTTACATGCCAGATTCAGTGGGTTGGCTGGAAGTAGTGGTCGAGCGCCCAGTTGGAAATCTGGGTACCCATCTGAGCCGCGACCACGTCGGCGGTTCGGAAGTGGATCCCGGACCAGACCCGTGCGTTGATGGCGTCCGTGAGGAGCTCGGCCGCGGTCGCATAATGCTTGGTCAGGGGTACTCCTCCGGTACCCGCCGCGACCGATGTGATGTTCAGGTCGATCGACCCGTCACCAAGCACGCGGGTCACGCTGTTGCTGACGGCAGCCATCAGGTTGCAGAGGCCGCTCGGCCAATCGGGATACGGGGGTGTCGTGATCAGCGGCTCCCATAAGGGGTCGGCGGTCGTGTCGAGATTGCCGTCTTCGTCAGCGAGGCGGATCGCCGTGACCGGCCGCCACCAGTGGTAGTGGAATTTTGCATCCCAGGCCGCGATCCCGGAATCGGAGCCGGCCAGGTCGGCGGCCGCGAAGAGTCGGGCGCTGTCGCTGATGTTGAGCCCGCGCCGGGTCACCAGGTCGCGCAGCGCTCCCTGGAGGGCCCCAATCGCGATGTCCGAGAAGAACAGCGCGGTCTGGGTCTGAACGGCGTCGCGCGATGAGCCAGTCTTGGCACCAAACGCCTTGACCTCGTTGAACTCGGCTGTGTAGGTCGGGGACGAGATGGCCGGTGGAGGGCCTGGACGGAACTGGTCCGGTGAGTTGAGGGTGAACGGCGTCACCTGCGACAGCCACGGAACCAGCATCGGTGCGAAGCCGGGCGGGGTCGGGCGCCAGTCCCCGGCCTGGACCGCCGGGGCAACCGTCAATGACGCAGTGCGACCGTCGTTGGCCCGCAGGCTGATGATGTGGGCCGCGGCTCGTTCGCCATAGCGGATGCCCTGGCGCTTGGACACGCCATTCGGGATCCTGGCGAGGGAAGCGGTGTATGCGTTGTTGAGCCGCGTCGCCGACGCCGGGAAGTAATACAGGAGAACGCGATGCGCGGCTGCAGCGGCGGCAGCCTCGGGGGACGCAGCCCTCGGACCGCGGACGTCCCACTTGTACAGCTCGTAACGATGGGTGATTCCGACGACGGCGTTGTAGACCGCCGCCTGCACGAACGAATACCAGAAGATCCCCTCGGCATTGCCCTTGCCGGCGTCCGTCACGATCGTGGCGACCATCGTCGCGTTCCAGTCCGTGATGACTGCCGGATTGGCGGCGCCCCTGCGAGCGTCGACGGTTCCCCCGATGGTTGCCGCAAGCAGAGCGGCGGCCAGGAATGCGGCGGCGCCCCTGCGCCTCCAGAATCGGCCACTACGGAGGCCACGATCGACAGGTCCCATGGGTCACCTCGCGCGCTCGGTCGGCGCACAAACGCGCCGGGACAGCACCCTAGACCGGGCCTGTCTCGGAAACGTCTCGGTTTGTCGTCCGTGCTCAGGCACCGAGTGCTGGTCGCGAGGCCTTGCCGCCGCCGTTCAGGTCGCAGCCGAAGCGGGACGGCCGCGCAGCGTCAGCCGAATTTCAGGTCGGTCAGGATCTCGCCGCCGGCCCGGACGCCCTCCGACGCGCCGCCCTCCATGAAGCCCTGGTAGTCCTGGGAGCAGTGCTCGCCGGCGAAATGGACGTTGCCCTGGCGCTGCTTCTCGTATCCGCTGAACGCGGTGTACTGGCCAACCCGCCAGTACGAGTAGGAGAGGTTGAGGTTCGGGTCGAGGGCCGGCACCGACAGGGTCGCCTTGCCATTCCACGCTGCGGTGACGCCCCGGTAGACCGGCTCGATCTGGCCGAGGAACGTCCGTGCGTAGGCGGCGACGGCCGGGTCCGAGGCGTCGGAGTACGGGATCGCGGGATTGAACGAGCCGGCGACGTCCCCGCCGGTGTAGTCGACGAGGATGCCGCTGGTGCCCGGTTGGGCGCGGGTCACGTCCCACGTGTTCTGATAGCCAGTGTCGGCGTAGCTGTTGCCGTTGCCGATCCCCGGCCACGCCCCGGTGCCGTCCCACAGCCGGGAGCGGAACTGGAGCTGGAGCTTGTCGTTCCGGCCTCGACCCAGATCCTGGATCGCCGTGTCCTTGAGGGAATCGAAGCCGGCCTTCGAATAATTGAGCGTGCGAAGGACCGCGAACGGCAATGCCAGCACCACCTGGTCCGCCACGACGGGCGTCCTCACCCCAGCGAAGCTCAGGGCGTAGCTGCCGTCCTTCTGGCGCGCGATCGACGTCATCCGCCAGCCCGTCCGGACGAACGAACCGCGGGCGGTCAGATCCGCGGCGATCGTCTGCGGCAGCCGTTCGTTGCCACCCACGATGTGATAGCGCTCGTCGGACAGGCCGAAGATCGAGAAGTTCCCGGGTCGCGCCTTGTAGCCGAGCAGGTAGACGAGGTTCAGTGCTGCCTGGTCGGTGGTCTCGGCGCCGTACTCGATGTTGTAGGCGACGTCGAGCAGCTGCCCGAGGGGCGATCCGTGGCCACCCGGCACGCGGGAGTCGATCCAGTCGTAGACGCTCATGTTGTCCAGGGCGACCCCCGCCGGTGTATTCAGGTTGTAGAGCGTCGGGTAGCTGGCGGCCTGGACGTCACCCTGGAGGGCATTGTGGACGGGCTGGAAGTCGGTGTCGGCCTGGGTCTTCGGGTAATAGGACCCGAAGAACCTGTAGGTGTCCTCCGAGCTGTTCGGCTCGGCGCCCAGCAGGTCGACGGTCGCCAGCTTGTAGCGCTGGGCCAGCATGAGGATCGTCTTGTGGTTCGTGTCGATCAGCTCGCCGCACCATTCGCTCGTCTGGCCCTCGTTCCAGTAGCCGCGGGCATCGGAATGCATCCGGCCACCGACCCGATCGGACGACTCGTAGACGGTGCTCGCGACGCCCTTGTCGGCGAGGGTCAGGGCGGCGGAGAGACCGGCGATCCCACCGCCCACGATCGCGATGCGCGCTCCCGCCGCCTGGGCCGGCCGGGCAAAGCTGCCGGTTGCGCCAAGCGCGAGCGCCGCTCCCGCAGCCGCCGAGCCGGCCAGGAAATCGCGCCGGGAGATGTCGCCTGCGGCCCGCGCCCGGGCGAGCGCGCGCTCGGCACGGATGTCGTCGGGTTGGACGCCACGGTTCTCCGCGAGAGCATGGTCGTGGGCCAGCTGAGCCAGGGATCGCAGCAGGGGCGTTCGCATGTCGGACTCCCTTTCGCAGGCGTCGCCCGTGCGGCCGGCGGTGGCCAGGGCGCTACGTCGAATTCGAACGATATTCTTCGGGGCTCCCGCTAGTCCAGCGTTTGGATTCGTGGACCACCAGACGGTCCTCGACGAATTCCGCAGGGTTGCCGCGAGACCGTCCCGGCGACGACGACACGGTCATCGGAGCAAAGTCGATCCAGGTGCGATGATGGCCGCGATGCCGGATTGAGCGCCTCGACCGCAGACCCCGAGCCCGAGGGCGCCTGGCCTTCATACATCGCCCTGGCCGCGATCGGCTACGTCATCTACGGGCTTGGCGCCGCGGGACCCTACCTCCGAACGCAGCTCGGCCTGTCCGATGCCGAGGTCGGTCTCCATTCGACCGCCCTGGCCGTCGGCCTCGTCGTCGCCGGGACCGTGGCCGCCGGTCTCGGCCACCGCTTCGGCAAGGCGGCGGTGCGGGGCGGCGCCGTTGCTGCCATCGGCGTGGCCCTGCCCATCCTTGCCGCAACGCCGTCCATCATCGCGACGCTCGGCGCCTCGCTGCTCATCGGGCTCGGTGCCGGGACGCTCCTCGGCCATGTCAACGCGACGCTTGGCGCACCGGGTGGCAGGCTCGCCCGACTCCGCCTCGCTCGAGCGAACGTCTGGGCGATGATCGCGGCGTTCGTCGGGCCGGTCATCGTGGCCGCCGGCGCGAGCATCGGACCGGGCTGGTGGTTCGGGCTCCTTCCGGCCCTGGGACTGCTCGGCGTCGTCGCGCTCGACCTCCGCTCCCGCCGGAACGCCATGACCGCCGCTACCACCGACGTGGATCTCGATCCCCTGCCACGGGCGTACTGGCTCGCCTGGGCGTTCCTGGTCGCCGCGATCAGCGTCGAGTTCTCGATCGTCTTCTGGGGAGCCACGCTCGTCGAACGCCGGACCCTCGTCCCGATACCCGAAGCGACGGCCATCGGCGCCCTGTTCCTGGGGGGCATGTTCGCCGGCCGGCTCGGCCTGAGTGTCGGCATCGGCGCGGGCCACGACATCCGCCGCAACGCCGCCGCCGGCCTCGTCCTGGCGGGCCTTGGGGCCGGTGTCGCGTGGATCTCGACCGCACCGATCCTGTCGTGCTTCGGGCTCTTCCTGGCCGGCGTCGGCGTCGCGATCCTCTACCCGCTCGGGGTCGCGGCGGCCCTTGCCGGAGCGCCCGGACAGCTGGCGCTCGCCGGTAATCGGCTGACCCTGGCGTCTGGGCTCGCGATCCTCCTCGCGCCGTTGGCCCTCGGCGCGATCGCCGACGCGACCGGGGTCATCGCCGGCTGGGGCCTGGTGCTCGGCCTCGTGGCGGTGGCCTTCTGCCTCGTGTTCGGGCTGTCGACGGGTCAGCCGGCGCAGGCTCCGACGGCCGAGTCGGTCGATCGGGCCGACCCGGCCGATCCCGCCGATCTCACATCGAGACCGGCCTGATCTGTTCGAGAATCTCGTCGATCGCGGCCGGGTCGAGCTCGCCGGCTCCGGGAACCTGAGCGTTGGCGATGCCGGCCGCGAGCCCGAGCCGGGCAGCGTCGACAATGGGCTCGTCCCGGGCATAGGCGACCGCCAGCCCACCGAGGAAGGCGTCGCCGCTCCCGACCGGGTACGCGCCGCGGAGGTCGGGCGGCAGGAGGTGGGTTTGCTCGTCGAGTCCAACGACGACGGCCCCCGCTGACCCGAGCGTCACGACGACCCAGGCCGCGCCCGCGTCGCGCAGGACCCGGCCAGCCTCGGCGGCCGATGACGCGTCCGAGACGGACATCGCGCTCGACTGTCCGGCCTCGTCGGCGTTGAGCTTGACGACCGCGGGGCGATCGACGAGAACCGCGGCCAGGGCTGGTCCGAA
>DATHGS010000232.1:0-3721 GCA_035490155.1 Candidatus Methylomirabilota bacterium
CACTCGGGCGGTTCTGGATGTGGTCCTTCGACCTGTGCGGGTTCACGGTCATCGACCTGCGGGCGGGGCGGGCGATCCTTCGGGCGGTCAATCTAACGGAACACCTGGCACCGCTCCTGGACGCCGAAGCCCAGGAGGCCAACGAGGAGCGTGCAAATTCCGGAGCGCTCTAGGTCGCCGCAGGGGCGGTTCAGGCGAAGGCGCTGTCGAGCACGTGAGCGAGCGGACTTCGAACGTCCGTGAGCGAGCGCGCGGAGACGGCAACGCACGCATGGACCGCCAATGCGGCGACCTGAGGCTCAGCTGCGGTTCAGGGGCGACCGTGGTCGCTGGCGGCGCCGAAACACCAGTCTCAGCAGGCCCACTCGGAGGCGACGTTCGGCTTCGCGCAGTGCCTGGAGTCGATCCTCGCCGAGGGCCATTCGGCCGTAGGCAACCTCGACCTTGGCCGTGGCAACGGTATGCAGCTCAGGGCGGACCCGCGGCAGGACGTCGCCGAGTGCGCTCGTGTATTCGTACGCCGTTTGGGTGGGCCGCGGCCCGAAGCCGAACCGACCTGCGAGCCGGCCGATGCTCGCGTAAACCCCTTCCGGCGTCGACGGTCCGCGCGGTCCGCGCCGCCATGCGAGGAAGGCGATGATCCCGACACTGACGAGGAGCAGCAGCGTGATCACGAGGTAGCCGCCGAGTCCGGGACCACCCCCCGACGTGACACCGCCACCCGCACCGGCGGGCGTTCGGCGTGGGTCGGGTTGCTCTGGCGCGCGGGCCGAGGCGCTCGGGCGCGTCGAGGGACGGGCACTTGCAACCGGCGGGCCGGCCGGCAGGGGGACGCTCTTCGCGATCGTGCCCCCGGTCGGATCGAAGGGGATCCAGCCGTAGCCCGGGAAGTAGACCTCGACCCAGGCATGGGCACTCTGGTTCGAGATTTTCTCGACGCCGGTCCGCGCATCGAGGACGCCCGGCAGGTACCCCTGGACGAAGCGCGCCGGAATGTGCAGCTCGCGGAGGAGGACCGCCATCAGCGTCGCATAGTGCTGGCAGTACCCATGCTTCGACCAGGCGAAGCATTCGGCCGCGCTGCGATCGCCGCAGTCGATATCCCGGACGTCGGTGTCGTAGGCGAAATGCGCGGGGGACCGGAAATACGACTCCATCGTCAGCGCGATGTTGTACGGGTCCTTCTGGGGCGAGGAGGCGAGCACGGCGTCGAGGACCTTCCGGGCCTCCGGCCCGACGGTGCCGGGCGCGGTCGGCTGCCCATAGCTGGCAACGATGTCGGCCGGGTATTCCGTCCCGGCCGCGGCAAGCAGATTGCCGGTCAGCCCGGACTTGCCGTCCTTGCTGGTGAGCGGGACGCTGGCCGCAATCGTGTAGGCCCCGTGCGTGTCGACCTGGAGCGCCTCGAAGAAGCCGTCCTTGCCGAGCCCGACCAGGCGTGATGGCTGATCGATGCTGACAGGAGCGATGGGACTGACGACGAACGCCGTTCGGTAGTCGGGCTCGGGTTGGACCGTGAACGTCACGGTCTGCCGATTGTCCGTACCGACTGCGTCGAGCGTCCCGGCCAGGATGTCGTCGTTGGCCGCCCGCTGCGTCGTCTCGTTCCCGGACCAGCCCCAACCGAGGAAGTTGAACTGGTCGTAGGTCACCGCTCGCCAGTAATAGAGGTCGGTGTTGCCAGGGGGCCGGCGGATCGTCAGGGCCGCTTCATTCCCGGTGGACCAGAGACTTCCGATCGGCGCGTTCGGGCCGAACGACACCCCACCGATATTGCGGCTGTCGTTGCCATTCGGCAGGTATTTCTGGATCGCCGATCCGACATCGAGCAGCCAGGGCTTGAGATCGACCCACGCGCCCTGGAGCGGCGCCGAGCGAGCTGAGGCGGTCAGGACCAACGAACCGAACACCGCGATCAGGATGAAGGCCGTCCCGCCGCGGAGGTAGATCGAGCCGACGGCGCTCGGGTCGCCGATGCGCCGTCGCAGCCACGTCGCCTGCTCCTCGAGGCTGTGGAGCCGGATCAGCAGGAACATCGCCGCGAGGCTGAACAGGACGAGGAAGCCGAGCTGTTCGCGCTCCGTCGCGGCCAGATTGCCGATGAGAATCGCCCCGACCACGACGACGGCGCTCAGTGGCCGTCGATGACGGAACACGGCCGAGGCTGCGAACTGCCCTGTCGCCCACATAAGGAGACCGAGGACGAGGAGATGATGGCCGGTCTGGCGGGTTGCCAGCAGGCCGTTGACGATGAGATCGACCCAGGCCTGGACGGTCGCACTCGCGGTCGCCGTGTACTGGGCTGCGAGCGTTGCCTTTGGCTCCAGGACGTGACCGACGAGGAGTGGCACGATCAGCGCGGCGAAGACCGCTCCAATGACGTGGGCGACCCAGCGATTCCAGCCGACCTTCGCCCCGATGAAGCCTGCCAGGACGCCGAGAACCGCCGCCCACGCCAGGAAGTCCGTCCAGTCGCCCCGCCCGAGGACCCAGGCAGCATCGTCGATCGCCCAGGCCGCCGTGACCGTCATGAACGCGACGAGCACGAGGGTCCACCAGCCCTCGGCCGGTGCCAACGGGATCCGCAGCCGGTTGGTGATCACGCGAGTGCCTCCCCGAGGGCCTGGCCGGGCAGCACCGTGTGGACCTTCAGCTCGTATTCGGAAAGCGCGTGACGGAGGGCCCTGGCGCGCTGGGCCCGCTGCTCCTCGGCAAGCACGTCCGTCGACGGCAGGACCTCACCGGTTCGCTCTCGCTCGGCCCGGTCGACACGCTCGAACGCAGCCGCGTCGATGGACACGACCACTGTCGCGATGCCGCGGCCGCGCAGGGCGGCGATCGGTCGGATCCACGTCGGATCGGTCGAGGCGGTGATGACGATCGCCGTCATCCCCCGCCGGAGGCGCCCGGCGGTCGACACGAGCGTCTCGACGAGCGGCGTGGTTCCGTCGCCGTCGACGGCCGCGAGGAGCTGCATCATCTTGAGGTGCTGGCGGCTGCCGCGGTCGGCCGGCAGGAGGCCGAGGCGATGGGCATTGACCGTCAGCCCGACGGCGCGGTTCTCGAGGATCGCCTTGTCGGCGATCGAGGCGGCCGCCCGAACGGCGACTTCGACGGTCGACTCGTCGCCGCGGCCCGCCTGGACCGAGCGGTCCAGGTCGAGGAAGAGCCAGGCGTCGGCCGTCTGCTCGAGCTCGAACTCCTTGACCTGGATCTCGCCGTGGCGGGCGGTCGCTCGCCAGTGGATGCGGTTGAAGCTGTCTCCCGGCGCCCACGGCCGGACGGTCGTTGCCAGCGGAGTCGTCTGGAGCGTCCGCTCGGGCGAGGCGTGGCTGCCCTCGACGTTGGCGGCCGGCAGCCGCCACATGGGCAGCGGCTCGATCCGCGGGTAGACGACGACGGCGACACCCTGGCCGACGGCGGCCGAGGCCTCGAAGAAGCCGAATGGGTCGCCGGTCCGGATCTGGAGCGGCTCAACCCGGAAGTGGCCGCGGCGGACGAGCGGCACCCGGACGAGCCACGATCGCTCGGCCCGCGGCCCGAGGGGGATCGCCCGGCCCGGCAGGCCACCGGGCAGCGTCGTCGGGTTGTGGACCTCGAGCCACGGCTTCGGGACGCGACTCGTGTTGCGGAGCGTGTACGTCACCCGGATCTTGTCGCCGACGTGGCCGCTCAACTGGCTCACCGCGTAGCCGGCCTCGAGATCGGACAGGCCGAGCCG
>DATHGS010000233.1:0-8573 GCA_035490155.1 Candidatus Methylomirabilota bacterium
AGCTGAGCAAAGCCGGCGACACGATCGTGACCGACAACGGCGTCACGATCATCGCGCCGGACAACCTGCCGGCGACGATGCCGGTGGGCTCGTCGGCGTTCTACGCCCGCAACATCTCGGCGCTCCTTCTGGGGATGGTCAAGGAGGGGGCTCTCAACCTCGACTTCGAGGACGAGGTGACGAAGGCGACGGTGATCACCAGGGACGGCGCGGTCGTATCCGACGCCGTGAAGAAGCTGCTCGAGCCCGCGCCGGCGCCCGCGGCAGCCTCAACAGCAGCCGGAGGCCAGGCATGACCGCCGCCCAGCTCAACGACCTGCTGACAGCGCTGACGATTTTCACCCTCGCGATCCTCGTCGGCATCGCCGTGATCAGCAAGGTGCCCGCGACCCTCCACACCCCGCTGATGTCCGGCGCCAACTCGATCCACGGAATCGTCCTCGTCGGCGCGATGCTCATCGCGGCCGAAGCGACCGAGCCGGCGAGCCAACTCCTGTCACTCGTGGCCGTGGCGTTCGCGACGATGAACGTAGTCGGCGGCTATGTCGTCACCGACCGAATGCTCCAGATGTTCCGGAAGAAGCCCACGGCGCCCAAACCGGCAACCGACGACGCGGCGGCCGCATCGTGACCACGCTCGAGATCGTCGAGATCCTCGTCCGGATCGCGTGGCTCGTCGGTGCGGTCGGCTTCGTGATCGGCCTCAGCCGGATGAACTCGCCCGCTACCGCCCGCAACGGCAACCTGCTCTCGGCCGGCGGGATGGCAATCGCGATCGCCGCGACGGCGATCCTCATCCTCGTCCGGCAGGCGAGCGGCACCCCGGTCGCCGGGGTCGCCTGGGTCATCATCGTCCTGGGCGTCGCAGTCGGCGGCGGGCTCGGCCTCTACACGGCGCGGACCGTGAAGATGACGGCGATGCCGCAGCTGGTCTCGCTGTTCAACGCGGTGGGCGGCGGTGCGGCAGCGCTGATCGCTATCGACGACTACCTCGGGCTCGCCGCCGGCAGCTCGGTCCGGATCGACACCCACATCTTCATCGTCCTCGACATCATCATCGGCTCGATCACGTTCACCGGGTCGATCATCGCGTCAGGCAAGCTCCAGGGGCTCATCCCGGGCAAGCCGATCTACGTCCCCGGTGGCCAGCTCGTGACCCTGGCCCTTGCCGCGATCACCGTCATCGCCGCGCTCGCCCTCTTCGTCTCGGGCACGCCGAACCTTCTGCTCATGGTGGTGATCCTGGCCGCGGCGTTGACGTTCGGCGTGACGATGACGCTGCCGATCGGCGGGGCCGACATGCCGGTCGTCATCTCGCTCTTGAACTCGTTCACCGGCACTGCGGTCGCGATGGCCGGGTTCGTGATCAACAACCCGGTCCTGATCATCGCGGGCGCGCTCGTCGGCGCGTCGGGCGCGATCCTGACCAAGCTGATGGCCGACGCGATGAACCGGTCGGTCCTGAACATCATGATCGGTGGGTTCGGTGGTGGCGACGACGCGGCCGGCGCGGTCGCGGGGGCGGGCGGATCCGTGCGCGCCATCGGTCCCGACGACGTGGCGATCCAGCTCGCCTACGCCCAGCACGTGATCGTCGTCCCGGGATACGGACTCGCGGTCGCCCAGGCCCAGCACGCGGTGCGCGAGCTGGCCGAGCTACTCGAGGACCGCGGCGTCGACGTGAAGTACGCGATCCATCCGGTCGCCGGCCGCATGCCTGGGCACATGAACGTGCTCCTCGCCGAGGCAAACGTCCCCTATCCCCAGCTGATGGAGATGGACGACATCAACCCCGAGTTCGCCCGGGCCGACGTCGCCCTCGTCATCGGCGCCAACGACGTGACAAACCCGGCGGCCCGCCGACCCGGTTCGCCGGTGTCCGGGATGCCGATCCTCGACGTCGACCAGGCCAAGTCGATCGTGGTGATCAAGCGCTCGATGGGCAAGGGCTACGCCGGCATCGACAACGAGCTCTACACCAACGAAAAGACGGGGATGCTCTTCGCTGACGCCAAGGAGGGCCTCGCCTCGCTGATCGCGGCGGTCAAGGCCGTCTAGGCCGAAGGCACTCGCCGGCCGAGGCGCCGTAAAACGGCAGCGGCCCCGGATTCTCGTGGCACGTGTACATGCGACGAGATGAGCGCATTCGACTCGACAGACTGCACGGAATTCTCGTGCCGCGTGCACGAGATGCAGAAAACTACCCTTCCGAGCCCGCTCAACTGCAAGACTCGTCCGATGTGAACGTGGGGCGAGAATCGGAGGCTGGCTAGCGCGAAACTCAGTCCTCGCCGCTCGCCGTCTCGAGAACCTCGACGTCCGGCAGACCCGCAATCTCGGCGACGATCTGGTGCTGTTGCACACCGACAGGCAGCCGAAGCTGCATCTCAATCTCGTAATTGCCCTTGCCTCGACGCTGGCTGTTGATCTCGCCGATCTCGATCCGGCGCGTGGCGAGCATTCGTGTCACCTCGCCGAGGACCTCGAGCCGGCCGGCGTGGAGCCGGAGCCGGACCTCGCGAGTGCCCTGCGGCCGGAGCCTGGCGATGACGCTGTTGAGCGGCCACAGTGAGAAGAGGATGATCGCCGCGCCGACGACCGCCACGATCCACGAGCCGGCCCCGACCGCCATCCCGACCGCGGCCGTCGCCCAGAGGCTGGCCGCCGTCGTCAGGCCTCGGATCGACGTCCCGTACTTGAGGATCGCTCCGGCGCCGAGGAAGCCGATGCCGGACACCACCTGGGCGGCGATCCGGGTCGGATCGACATTGGCACTGCCACCCGCCAACGGACCGAAGCCGAAGATCGACAGCTCCGTGAAAATCGCCGAGCCGAGGGCGACCAGGAGATGCGTCCGCATCCCGGCCGGATGATCGTGGATCTCCCGCTCGAAGCCGATGCCCGCGCCGAGCACGGCCGCGATCAGCATCCGGACCGCGAGGTCCGCCTGCAGGCCAAGATCGATCGGAGGCATGGCGAAGTTGTCCTTCCGGGCTCGGATCCGGGTTGGTCCGGAAAGTCTAGGCGGTCGGTTCCTCGAGGGCGATCCGGATCCGCTTGTTGATCCGGCCCTTCGACTCGTAGCCGGTGACCCGGATCCGGCCGACCTCGCGGGTGTTGGCGACGTGGGTGCCGCCGTCGGCCTGGAGGTCGAGCCCGACGATCTCGATCGTCCGAATCTCGTCGATGCCGGGTGGCAGCAAGTTGACCTTCGTCCGGATCAGATCGGGGATCGCGAACGCCTCGTCGCGCGGCAGGACATTGACCCGGACGTCACGAGCGGCAACCAGCTCGGTGTTCACGGTCGCCTCGATCTCGTCGACGAGGTCGCCACTCATCCGCTCGAACTCGAAGTCCATCCGGCCCGTGCCGGGCTCCATGTTGCCGCCCGTGACGAGCGCACCGTAGTCGCGCCAGACGACGCCGCACAGCGCGTGGAGGGCAGTGTGGGTTCGCATCAACGCGTGACGGCGAGCCCAGTCGAGATCGACCGAGACGATGTCCCCGACCGACGGCGGACCGCCCTCCGCCGGTTCGAGCTCGTGGACGATGTCGCCACCCGACTTGCGGGCTGCGCGGACAGTCCAGGATCGGCCGTCCGAAGCACGCAGGAGCAGTCCGCGATCGGGCGGCTGACCACCGCCACCCGGGTAAAAGACGGTCCGATCGAGGACGACGAGCGTCTCCTCCCCGCCCTCGTCGACCGCCTCCACCCGTGCGTCTGTCGAATGGGCGTAGGCATCCGTGTAGGCGAGCTGCCCGGCAACATCCATGTAATTCCGGCCTACTTGACCGTCAGGACGCCCTTCATCGTCGTCGGGTGGACCTCGCACATGAAGGCATAGTTACCCGCCGCAAGGCCTGGCACCTGGAACGTCCGCTTGCCCGGGCCTGCGAAGAAGCTGGTGCTGTCTCCGCTCACCTGGACGTTCGACCCGTCCGGGTTCTTGATGACGAGGTTGTGCATGACGCCTGTGTCCTGGTTGTCGAAGACCAGGGAGAAGGGTGTCTTCGCGACCGCCTCGAGCGCCGTCGTGTCGAAGCCGGACGTCGACGCGCCGACCGGCGCGGTGACCGTCAGGGCTGCACCCGTGCCGCCGGACGCCCCGGCTGACGGCGACGCACCGGCCGGGGCGGATGCGGCGACGCTCGGTGCGGCCGATGACGCGGCACTCGGCGCGGCGGATGACGAAGCGCCCGGACTGCCGGAGGCCGCGCCGGACGCGATGGGTGTCGCGGACGCCGGAGCGTACGTCCAGCCGGGAGGCGCGCCGGCAGAGCAGGCGGCGAGGGCAACGACCATGAGCGGGAGGGCGAGAGAGATCGTCAGGCGGCGCATCTTCAGCATGACCTCGGGCAGCAGGTTGGACGTGTCGTCATCGGGCGCGACAGGGGGCGCACCGGCAAGGCGGACTCGAATCTACCGTTGGCGGCGGATTCCTGTCGGCCGTCTCCGCCGCGTCGATCAGGGATCGCCAGCAAGGCCGAGCCGGATCGCCACGGCCGCCGCTTCGACGCGGCCCGACACGCCAAGCTTGCTGAGGATGTTGCCGACGTGGACACCGACGGTCTTCTGGCTGATGAACAGGCGCTCGCCGATCTCGCGGTTCGTCCGGCCCTCGGACATGAGGGCGAGGACTTCGTGCTCGCGCCGCGACAGCCCGAACGTGTCACCACGCGGCGGCGCGGTCGCTCCGACGACGCCGCGGAAGAGGTCCGATGCCTCGGTGCCATCGGGCGAGCCTGTCGGCGATGCCCCCGCGGCGGCCTGCGGCTGCAGCCCCGACTGGGCATCCTCGGCGAGGAGCAGATCGACGCCGGCCGGGAGCGGGATCATCGCTCGCTGGCCGAGCTCTTTCAGCTCCCGGAGGAGCGGACGGGCCGACAGCTCGAGGCCGATCTCGGCGGCCGCTCGGAGTGGCGCCTTGGCCGCGGCCCGCGAGGAGCGGCCCTCGCCGCTGCCGAGCAGTGCCTCTGCCTGCCGCCAGTACGCCCGGGCCACCTCGTAGGGCACCTCGAGGTTCTTCCAGCACGCCGCCAGCGCCTCCCAGACAGCTGGATCGTCGGTTCCGTCGAGTCGCTCGCGATGGGCGGCGGCCAGCGCGAGATAGGCGTCGGCCTCACGTCGCGAGCCGATGGTCGGCGCGACGCCGGCATCGCGGACCGCGGCCTCGGCCGTCGCGACGACCTCCTTCGTCCGAGCCCGGGCATTCGCCAGCCCAGCCAGGTCGCGGCGCCTCCGCGCATCGGCCGACGCGGTCGCATCGACCTCGGCGACCGTCGCCGCCATCTTCGCCACAAGGACCCAGTCCTCGGACCCGACGATCAGCTCCCAGCCGCGCTGCGCCGCCCGCATCGCATCGAGGTGGTCGTGGCGCCAGAGCGCGAACGAGGCAGCGGCCCGATAGACCGGCACGGCGTGCTGCGACTCATTGACCGTTTCCAGCTCGAGGAGCACCTGCCCGAGCAGGCGGCCGGCGTACTCGCCGGCGCGGGTCTCGATCTCGATGATGGCAAGGCTGTCGACGGAGTTGACGAACGCGACCCCGGCCGGGCTCCATTCGAGCGCCGTCGCGCTCAGCGCCCTGGCCTCCGTCCAGCGCCCCAGCCGGAAGAGCGAATCGGCCGCGTTGCCCCGCAGGAAGTTGCCGTACACGGTCTCGAGGCCCGCCGCCCTCGTCGCCTCGATCCCCTCGAACGCGACCTCGACCGCCGCTTTCCGCTGACCGACGAGGTCGAGGACCGTCGTCAGGTTGGCGTAGACCCGGAACAGCTCGTCCTGATCGCCGGCGGCTTCGGCCAGCTCGCGCGCCTCGCCGAGCAGGGCAACCGCCGATCCTGGATCGTCGCCCCAGCCGAGCGAGACGCCCAGCGTCGTCATCGCGTGGGCCAGCTGGCTTCGACCGTCGGGTGCGCAGGCCTCGGCGATCTTGATCGCCTCGCGGGCGAGTTTCTCCGCCTCCGAGAAGGTGCCCTCCAGCATCTTGACCTGGGCCAGGGCGGCGAGCACTGTGGCCCGCTCGACCGACGGCTCGGGTGGCATGAAACTGACGGCTCGCTCGAGGGCCGCGACGGAGCCGGCACTGTCGCCGGCCGCTCGCCGATAGCGCCCGAGGCGTTCGTGGAGCAACCCCAGCGCGACGCGATCCCGCCGCTCGTCGAACTCGCTCATGACCGTCTCGACGAAGGCGGCTGCCCTGGCCGGGCGGCCCGCGGCGAAGGCGGCCTCGGCGGCGCGGATCTGGAGGGGCGTCACGTCCGCCCGGCCGTCGCGAGCGCGTGATGTCCCGCCGGGCGCTGACGCTGTGGCGAGGCGGTCGATCGAGGACAGCGCGAGCTCGAGGTAGCGGAGTGCGTCCTCGGGCGCGTATACCGCCTCGGCTCGACCCGCCGCGTCAATCGCGGCGTCCTGTGTTTCGCGCGTGGCGTGGGCCTCGTCCCAGTGGCGGGCAGCGGCCGCCGGATGAGCGACCAGGCCGGCCGCCAACGCGAGGTGGTGACGGTGACGCTGGCGCGGCAGCAGATCCGCCGCGATCGCCCGGCCAATGAGCTCGTGGCGGAAGTCGACGATCGTCCTGTCGAGCTCGATCATCCCGTGTGTGACCCCTTCGGCCAGGCCGGCGGCGAGGTCGGCGTCCAGGACGCCCTCGCCGCGGCGGGGCGCGCTTGTTGAGCGCGGTGGCTGACGACCCGAGGCCGTCAGCTCATACGCGGCTGCGACGTCGGCCAGCTCCGCGGTGGTGAGCGGGCGGCCGGCGGGTGCAAGCAGCCGGAGGACGCGACGGCATTCCGGCGATCGCAGCCCGACCCGGGCGACGACGAGATCATCGAGCGAGCCGGTCAGGGATGCGCCGGACAGCTCGCGCCGGGCAGCGAGGAGCTCCTCGGCGACGAGCGGGTTGCCGCCTGATCGCTCCGCGACGAGGACGAGCGCAGAGCCGGTGGGCCGCTCGCCCTCGATCCCTTCGATCAGGTCGGCCAGGTCGCCCCGCCCGAGCGGCTCGAGCGTCAGTCGGGTCGGTGGCCGGCGCGCCTCGATCATCTCCGCGATCCCGGCCGTCAGCGGGTGCGAGCGGGTCATGTCGTCCGGCTGATAGGTCACGAGCAGGCACAGGCGATGCGGCCGCTGGACGCGGGCGAGGAACGCCGCGAAGGCGCGCGTCGCGGCATCGGCGTGGTGGAGATCCTCGAGCATCAGCAGGACGGGCCGTCGATCGCCGAGCCGGCCAAGGAGCCCCAGGATTCCCTCGAGGACGCGGGCCTGGCGTCGCTCGGCGGAGGTGACAGATGGGCGGCTCGGGAGGGCCCCGGCATGAGCCAGCCGAGCGTGGAGCTCCGGCATGAGCCGGACGAGATCCTCCGCGCCGGACCCGACGAGGGCGGCGAGGTCCGCCTCCTCCAGGGCGCTGAGCGCGGGTCTCAGGGCCCGGATGATCGGCGCGTACGGACTGTCGGTGCCGGCCGGCCGGCTTCGACCCCGAAGCACAGTAAACGGCTCGGTCAGGCCGGTCAGCCGCGCGCTCGCCTCCGTCAGCAGGCGGCTCGAGCCGATTCCGCCCGGACCGTCGACGAGGACGGTGACCGACAGCCCATCGGTGGCAGCCTGCAGCACCGGAGCAAGCCGAACGAAGGCCGACTCGCGTCCCACGAACCGCGCGCTCGTGAACCCGGGGGGCATGACCGCATTCTACGGGGCGCGGTCACAGGCGAGCCGCCCGTTCAGCGTGAGCCCTCGATCAAACGGTCTGCGGGGCGCTCGAAAAGACGGGCCAGCGGCCGCTCGTCAGGAGGCGCGGCCGCGGGCGTCGATCATCGACTGGAGGATGTCGCCGGCGGGCTCGGGGATTCCCCAGCCTCCGGCCGGCGTCTGCGGCGCTTCGTCGTCGACGATCTCGCCGAGCGTCATCTTGTGGAGCCAGCCGCGCCGTCCATCCGGGCAAAGGACCAGCCAGTAGGCGCCGGAGCGCTCGAGAAGTTGGACCTCGTCGCCCTGGTCGAGCTGGCCGAGTTCCGCCGAGCGGAGTTCGTCCGGGGCATCGAGGAGGCGGACGACCCGGTAGCGGACGACTCGCCGCTCGCGGGTGTCATCCGGGGCGCCGCCGTCGGCGAAGGCGAGCCGCTGGGTCGTGCCGACCGTCCGGGCGGGATCGGACTTGCGGGCTTCGAGCAGCGAGGGCCGACGCCAGCGGGGCATCGCGGCCTCGCCTTCGAGCGGCGTCGTGAAGGGCCGCCCCATCAGATCGCCGGACGCGGAGACGTCGGACCCGCGAGCGGCCTTCGCCTGGAGCACTTCGTCCGGAGCGGGTTGCTCCTCGTCGCGCCGCTTCTTGCCAAAGATCGCGAACGCCATCCCCATGGCGACCGCCCCGGACGTGCCGACGAGCGTCGGGAGAAGACCGAGGTGGGGCCCGTTGTCGAAGCCGAGGACGTTGAGAGCAGCCATCATCGCTCCCGCGCCGACGCCTGCCGCCGGCGGGTCGACCGCGCCGCCCTGGCTGCCGCTCACGGCACCGGTCGGGCCATTGGAATCGGGGGCGGGGCCACCGGCCGTGACGATCGGCGCGGGGCTCGGT
>DATHGS010000234.1:0-5897 GCA_035490155.1 Candidatus Methylomirabilota bacterium
GCTTCGCAAGCTCGTCGAGCACCTCTCGGACGACGACCTCGCCAAGCTCCGCCGCGGCGGCCACGATTACCGCAAGGTCTTCGCGGCCTACAAGGCGGCGACGGAGTTCAAGGGTGCACCGACCGTCATCCTGGCCAAGACGGTCAAGGGCTGGACGCTCGGCCCCGGGGTCGAGGCACGCAACATCACGCACCAGGCCAAGAAGCTGTCCGAGGCCGAGCTGAAGATCTTCCGCGACCGGATCCAGCTGCCGATCCCGGACTCGAAGATCAAGGACGCCCCCTACTACCACCCCGGGCCGGACTCGGAGGAGGTCCAGTACCTCCGCGAGCGGCGGCGCGCGCTCGGCGGCGAGATCCCGAAGCGCATCGTCCGCTCCAAGCCGCTGCCCCGGGTCTCGGACACCGTCGACAAGGAGTTTGCGGCGGGCTCCGACACGGCTGTTTCGACGACGATGGTGTTCACCCGGATCCTGCGCAATCTCGTCCGCGATAAGGACCTCGGGCCGCGGATCGTGCCGATCATTCCCGACGAGGCGCGGACCTTCGGTATGGATCCGCTCTTCAAGGAGGTCGGCATCTACGCGGCGCTCGGCCAGCGCTACGAGCCCGTCGATTCGGATCTAGTGCTGTCGTACCGCGAGGCGGTCGACGGCCAGGTGCTCGAGGAGGGCATCACGGAGGCGGGCTCCATGGCCAGCCTCCAGGCCGCCGCCACGTCGTACGCGACCCACGGCCATCCGATGATCCCGTTCTACATCTTCTACTCGATGTTCGGGTTCCAGCGGACCGGCGACCAGATCTGGGCGCTGGCCGACGCTCGCGGCCGTGGCTTCATGATGGGCGCGACAGCCGGCCGGACGACGCTGACCGGCGAGGGCCTCCAGCACGATGACGGCCACTCGCACATCCTCGCCTCGACTATCCCGAACATCCGGGCCTATGACCCAGCCTATGCCTACGAGCTGGCAGCGATCGTCCGCGACGGGATCGAGCGGATGTACGTCCAGGGCGAGGACGTCTTTTACTACGTCACGCTCTACAACGAGAACTACGCCCAGCCGAAGCTGCCGGAGGGCATCGGCGACGGCATCATTCGCGGGCTGTATCGGCTGCGCGAGGCGCCGGATCTCGGGCGCAAGGCCCACCGGGCACGGCTGCTCGGCTCGGGCTCGATCCTCGCCCAGGTCGTCGCCGCCCAGGCGCTCCTCGCCGAAAAGTTCGGTATCGCCGCCGAGGTCTACTCGGCGCCGTCGTTCCCGTTGCTGCGCCGCGACGCCCTTGCCGCCGAGCGCTGGAACCGGCTCCACCCGGCTGAGACGCAGCGCGTGCCCTATGTCTCGACGGTCCTCGGGCCGGACGGCGGGCCGATCATCGCCGCGACCGACTGGCTGAAGGCGCTCCCCGACATGGTGTCGCGCTGGCTGCCGCCGTATTACACGTCCCTCGGGACCGACGGCTTCGGGCGCAGCGGGACCCGCGAGGATCTCCGCGCGCTCTTCGAGATCGACCCGCCGCACGTGGCCGCGGCAACGCTCGTCGAGCTGGCGCGCTGCGGAGCGATGCCCGCCGACAAGGCCGTCGCCGCCATTCGCGAGCTCGACATCGACCCGGAGAAGCTCGACCCCTTCGCTCTCTAGGGACCTCTCGCCGGTCATCCGCGCGATTGAGCCCGCCGTCACGCGCCTGTTAGACCCCTGCCCGGAGTTGATGGGCGGTCGGGTCGAATCCCTTCGTACCGTCGAAGGGTCGTCGCCGCCCGGCGTCGATGGCATCCGGAGCCACCCGGCTCCGGCGATGCGCAACGAAGGGAGATGTTCGATGGGTTACGAGAAGACGACGGAGACAGTCGAGCGCGATCCTCGCGACGTCCATGACGAGACATGGACGGAAACGAAGGTGACCGACCACGGGACCAAGGACGAGGGCGGCAAGGAGGCGATCGGCGCCGGTGCCGGAGCCCTCGGCGGCGCGGCTGTCGGGATGGCCGTCGGTGGCCCTCCGGGCGCGGTCGTCGGTGGCGCGATCGGCGCGGCCGGTGGCGCGATGGCCGGTGAGTCGACCGAAGGTGGCGAGGAAGCCGGCGCGGGTACGGGCGGTGTGGCCGGTGGCCTGGCCGGTGCCGCCGTCGGTGGTGCCGTGGCCGGCCCTCCGGGCGCGGTCGTCGGTGGGGCGGTTGGCGCGGCCGGTGGCGCCGGAGTCGGCGACAAGGCCGAAGAAGAGGCCGAAGGCCACGACACCGTCCGCCGCACCGAGACGACGGAGCGTTCGAACTACTAGTCGCCAGGCGCTTCAATCTGCCGAACTTCACAGGAAACGTCTGGGGACGTTTCCGCCCAATCCAACCGACCGCGGCGCCGCATCCGGGCCGCGGTCGGTTGCTGCATGCGGGGTCGATCTCCGCCGCCCCGGCTCCTCAAGTCGTCCGGATTCGTACGACGGCGGAACAAGCCTGTCCGCATGCGCCGATCGGCGGATCGTTCCAACCATGCGGAATGATCGGTAGGAGCGGTCTCACCGCCAGACCGACCTGTCGGGGAAACTCACAGTGAATGGTGGGACGTCATGATCGGCCGGTCATGCCACACCGAAACGGCCCGGGGATCGAGCTTCTCGCCGATCCAACGCGACGGCGGATCGTCGCCCTCCTGGCGATCCGCGCCCGGCGACCTTCGACGATCGCCGCGGAGATCGGCCTCAGCCGACCGGCCACGACCCGCCAGCTCCACCTCCTGCGGGACGCCGGCCTGATCGCGGCGATGCCGTCGCTCGTCGATCGGCGCGCCGTCCTCTACGTGATCGCGCCACGCCAGCACGGACCGATCTCGGCCTGGCTGGCCGGGACCGCCGTCGGGCTCCCGATCGCCCTCGCGATCGACGACGATGGCCGTCTCCACCACGGCTGACGATCCAGCCGGTTGTCGGCGTTCGTTCCGCGTGTCCGGAACTATCTCGATTGGGGCGCAGGCGCCGAAGTCTTTGCCGCGACCGTTCGAGATCGGACGATTTTTGTGGTGGGGCTGGCTGGGCCTGGACGCCGGGCCCGGCGGCTGCGAGGGCGGTCGGGCCGAACGCGCAAGGGCTCAGATGCGTCTCATGGCCCGGCGGAGCAGCAACCACGAGAGCCCGATGAAAACGACTGCGAGGATGGCGAGGACGCCGATTTGCCAGCTGGCGGTCGTCGTACCGCGCATCAGCAGGTCGTCGAGCAGGCGTATGCCGTTTGTCACCGGGATGATGTAGATGAGCGACCTCACGGGTTGGCTGAACTGGTCGATCGCGAGCGCAAATCCGGAGAAGAAGACGGACGCAAGGAGGACGAGCAGCGACAGCTGGACCGTCTGCCGCTCGGAGTCGGAAATGGCCGCAATCAGCAGACCCAGGCCGAGCGACGCGAGGATCAGCAGCCCGATGACGCCGGCGATGAGCGCGGGGTCGCCGAGCATCGGTACGCCGAGTGGCCCAACGAGCAGCAGGACGGTCAGGGCCGCGATGGCGCCGCACAGGATCCCGAACGCGATGAGCTTGCCGAAGATGAGCTCGATCGCATTGATCGGCGAGACGCGAAACAGCTCGAAAATGCCCGTCGTGCGTTCGCGGATGATCGACAGAGCGATGAGCGTTACCGCCATGTGCTGGAGGATGAGGGCGAGGACGGCTGGTCCGAAGAACTGGACCACGGTTGGCTGCGAAGGCGCGACATTGACCAGGTCGGCCTCGGTCGGCGCCGCCACGACATCGGGCGGGATGGCGGCAGCCTGCGAGGCTCCCGCACTCAGGGCGTAGCTCTGGCCCTCTTTGGCGAGCCGCTCCACGATGATCCGGTTCACGTCGCGCTCCAGGACGTGGGCCAGGAAGACCGCGTAGTTCTGCTCGACGGGATCGACCGCGTTCACCTCGACCTGGATCTTCGACCGTTGACCGGCCTTGAAGTCCTGTTCTGCGTTGGTCGGGGCGATGATGACGACGTCGATCGTCTGGTCCCGCAGGCGAGATTCGGCGCTTGCCGCGTCTGGCGTCACCTCCACGAGGTCGAGACCGCTGCCGGCGATCTCCTTGTACGAATCCATGTCCGTCGGCAGGCCGGATTGCGGCGGGATGACGATCACCGTCTCAAGCGGTCGCCGGTAGCCGGAGTAGCCGGCCCCGAAGAGGGCCATGATCAGGAATGGCCCGAGAATCAGGCTCAGGATCGCGCCTGGCCGCCGAATGACCTCGATGAGCTCCTTGCCGACGACCGCCAGAATCCGGGTGAGCGACTTGAGAATGATCACGCGGCGGTCCCCGGCTCGATGTCCGCGGCGACGTCGGCAGCGGGATCGTCCTCCTCACCGGCTCGCGCGACCAGCTCGGCGAAGACCTCGTCGAACGTGAGCCGGACCTCGCGGGCCGATGCGACATCGCCGCCGGCCACTCCGATCGCGTCGACGACCGCCGGCAATTTCGTTGCGGCGTGGTCGACGGTGACCCGAAGCCGCCGCGCCTCGACCTGGCGGATGGCCAGGACCCCGGGCAGCGATTCGAGGTTCGACCCGTCGAACATGTCGGTCGTCTCGACCTCGATGACGTCCCCACCTGTCGCGCTGCGGCAGAGCTCGGCGGGCGGGGCCAGTGCGATCAGGCGGCCGTGAGCGATGAGGGCAACCTGGTCGCATTCCTCGGCCTCGTGAACGTACTGGGTCGTGACGAGGAGGGTCTTGCCCGCATCGCGAAGTCGATGTAGCTCCTCCCAGACGGTCACCCGAAGGAGGGGGTCGATGCCGGCCGTCGGCTCATCGAGGATCAGGAGCGTCGGACCGTGGACGAGGGCGCAGGCGAGCTCGAGACGGCGCTGCATCCCGCCGGAGAGGCGGCCAGCCCGCGTCTTGCGGGCGTCCCACAGCTGGACCAGCTTGAGGACCTGCTGCACGCGACGTCGGCGCCGCCACAGGAGCAGGCCGAATAGGCTCGCCACGAAGTCGACGTTCTCGCCGGCCGTGAGATCCGGGTACAGGGCGAAGAGTTGGGGCATGTAGCCGATCCGTTCGCGGGTCCGGCGGCTGAAGGAGGTCGGCCGTTGACCGAGAACCTCGACCTCGCCGCTTGTCGGAGCGAGCGCACCGGTGAGCATCCGGATGGTGGTCGTCTTGCCTGCGCCGGACGGACCGATGACACCCAGGATGGTCCCGGCGGTGACCGTCAGGTTGACGTCGCGGACAACGGTCCGGTTGTCGAAGGCGCGGGAGACGTTGCGCATCGACACGATGACATCGCCCGATGGCTGGTCGGCCGGCCGGGCGTCCGCGATCGGCCCCGGCACCCGTTCGGCGTCGGTCGGCCGGAGGCCGGCGCCGACTGTCCCGCCGGCCGCATTGTCGGCGCCCGAAGTGCCGTCACGCTGACGCTCGTCGGTCATCCTGGTCTCCTCTGGGCGGGCCTGCGTCGGTCGGTGCAATGGCCCCAAGCGAGTCGCACGCGAATCAGTGCACCACGGCCAGCGCGAACCGGCCTGGGTAAGGCGCGAGTATCCCGGCCCGGGCATCCCAGCGAGCCGTGCGGTGGATCCTTCCGCGCTACGACAACGTGTCGGCTCGGGTCGAGCTGCAGTCGCTGCAAGGACACTGCGACTCCCCTCGACGGGTTCGCGAGCCGGCCGACACGTGGGCCGAGCCATCCTCCGCTCGGTGCCCCACGATGAGTGGGAGGTCCTCTATCGCGAGCGGCTGTTCGCCGCAGTGCCTGATCAGGCGGATCGCCGATCGATCGTCCAGCCCGGCCGCCCGGCCTGAGCGCGGTATTTCGTCAGACGGACAGGCTGTCCTCGCCGGGGTCGTCGTAACGTGGCAAAGCAAAACCGATCTCCGCTCCGCCGTCGGTGCCCGGTGCCGCCCAGATCCGGCCGCCCATCGACTCGACGAT
>DATHGS010000235.1:0-4897 GCA_035490155.1 Candidatus Methylomirabilota bacterium
CGACGCTCATTTCCAGATCGCCAAGCGGGAACGTGATGGCCGAACGATCACCGAGGTGACCGAGCTGGACAGGGAGGGACGGATCGTCGAGCTCGGCCAGATGCTCGGCGGTTCGGGCGGTGTGCCTGGCGACGGGGGGCCCCGCGGCGGCGGCGGTAAGGGGTCTGACCGCGGCGCCGGGGCCGGGACGGCCGCCCTTGCCTCCGCTCGCGAGCTGCTCGATCGGGCCGAGGCCTGGCGGGGCGACGTCCTCGCCTCGAGCTGAAGGTGGCGACCGCGACGACCCTCGATCGCGCCATCGACGACTTCCTGACGTATCTGCGCGTCGAGCGCGGCCTGGCCGAGGCCACGATCCGCGCGTACCGCGGAGATCTCGACGACTTCGCGTCGACCCGCGGCAGTTCCGCCGAGTGGGATCGCGGGCCGGACGCCTGCCTGCGCTATCTCGCGGCAAGGACCCGACGCGGCCGCCCCCACGACGCGGGCCTCGCCCCGACGAGCCTCCGCCGTCGCGCGGCGAGCATCCGCGGCTTTTACCGCTTCGCCTTCGGCGAGGGGCTGATCGGCGTCGACGTCGCCTCGCACATCGACCTCCCGCGCCAGCCGAGGCTGCTGCCCGAGACCCTGACCGTTGAGGAGGTGGAGCGGCTCCTCGACGCCGCGCCCGACCTTCGCGGCCGGACGCTCCTCGAGCTCCTCTACGCGGCGGGTTTGCGGGTCAGCGAGGCGCTCGGGCTCGATCGCGAGGACCTCTCGATCGACGGTGGGTTCGTCCGCGTCATCGGCAAGGGCGACCACGAGCGGCTCGTACCGGTCGGGGATATCGCCCTCGACTGGATCGGGCGCTGGCTGGAGGAAGGCCGCCCGAGTCTCCTCGAAGCCGGCAAGGTCGGGTTCGAGCGCGGTGGACCGCTGTTCCTCGGCGATCGCGGCCGGCGACTTGCCCGCCAGCAGGCCTTCGCGATCGTCCGCGCAGCGGCAAGACGGGCAGGACTCTCGGAACGCGTCAGCCCGCACACGCTACGCCACTCGTTCGCTACGCACCTGCTCGAGGGCGGCGCCGACCTGCGGATCGTCCAGGAGTTGCTCGGACATGCGAGTATCAGCACGACCCAGCTCTACACCCACCTGACGGGGGAGCGGGTTCGCGAGGTCTACGCCCGCGCTCACCCGCGGGCCTGAGACGGAGGACACCGCCCGATGGCCTACATCGACCAGATGCTCGCCTCGGGGGAGCAGCCGATCCGGCGCGATCATCAGCACTGGTTCGTGCTCCTCGCCGACGCCTTCTACGGGATCCTGGCGATCGTCGCCGCGATCGTCCTGCTCTTCCTGAGCAGCAACCTCGGGCAGGGCACAGGGCGCGACATCCTGGGCTTCGTCGTCCTGGCCCTCGTCGTCGGTGGCCTCCTCTACATCCTCTGGGAGGCGCTCCGCTGGCGGAACGAGGAATACATCGTCACGAGCCGCCGGGTCCTGCGCATGGAAGGCGTGATCAACAAGCGGGTCATCGACTCGTCGCTCGAGAAGATCAACGATGCGGTGCTCACTCAGTCCATCTTCGGCCGGATGTTCGGCTTCGGCGATCTCGAGATCCTGACCGCATCGGAGACGGGCATCTCGATCCTGCGGATGCTCCGCCAGCCGGACGACTTCAAGCGGGCGATGCTCGACGCCAAGCACGATCTCGAGCTCGAGCTGTCGGGCGCAAAGCCGCTGCCGGCGCCGCCGATCCGGATGCCGTCGGCACCGCGGGATCCCATGACGGGCGGCGCGCCCGCCCCGATGTCGGCGCCCTCGGCTGGGTCGGGTCCGGCGCCGTCTTCCTCGGCGTCGACGGGCTCTGCCCGAGCCGACCTGACGGCCGACGAGGTGACCCGAACCCTGGGCAGCCTGGCGGACCTCCGCGATCGCGGGGCGATCAGCGCCGAGGAATACGAGGCGAAGAAGGCCGACCTGCTCCGCCGCCTCTAGCGATTCGCCACCGTCCGCCGCCGCTGCGCGCGGCGGCCTTCACCCGCGCGCGCTCCCGGTCCCGATCGCGGTCAGCCCGGGTAGGATTACCGCGTCCCACAAGCACCCGAGGCTTTCGTGCACATCGAGTCATACCAGATCATCCTGATCGCGATCTTCTTGCTCGTCGCGTTCCCGGTTCACGAGTTCTTCCACGCCTATGCCGCGTACCGGCTTGGCGACGGGACGGCCAAGATGTTCGGTCGCCTGACGCTCAATCCGATCGTCCATTTCGACCCGCTCGGCGGGCTGCTCCTTGTCATCTCCGTGCTCTCGACCGGGTTCATGTTCGGCTGGGCAAAGCCGACGCCGGTCAATCCGTCGAACCTGCGAGATCGGCGCAACAGCGAGGTCATCGTCGCCCTGGCCGGGCCGGCGTCCAACCTGGTGATGGCCTGCCTGGCGGCGATCGTGATCCGGGCCCTCAACGCCATCGGCGTCCTCGAGCAGCTCCCGACCCTCGCGCTCGACGTGCTCTTCTATTTCGTCCTGTTCAACATCCTGCTGGCAATCTTCAACCTGATTCCGATCCCGCCCCTCGACGGCTCGACCCTTCTCTGGCGCTTCCTGCCGCCGCAGCTGGTCTGGCAGTGGCGACCGATCCTCACCCAGTACGGCTTCATCATCCTGCTCCTGTTCATCTTCACGATCGGGCAGTACGTGTTTCGGATCGTCCTGAATGTCACAAATTTCCTGGTGGGCGGGTAGGGTCCGCCAGTTCCGCGCGCACGTCCGCGCCCGGGTGGTGTCGGGTGAGCGTGACGAACTGGCGACCTGGCTCGGCCCGTCACAGCTCGCGCTGTTCGACACGATGCATGTCGCCGATCGGCGCCACGGGCTCGATGTCGTAGCGACGCTCCGGGCAGAGAGGGTGACCGACACCGACCTCCTCGTCGCCGGCCTCCTCCACGACGCCGGTAAGGACAAGACCGGCGTCTGGCCACGAGTCGTCTACGCGCTCGGCCAGGCGTACGGGACGTGGATCTGGCGCCTGGCGTCGGTCGTCCCCGGCGTTCGTGGCGACCTCGATCGGCTGCGCATTCACGCTGAGGCCTCGGCGGGCCTTGCCGCGGCCGCCGGCTGCACTGCCCGGACGGTTGAGCTGATTCGCCACCAGGACGAGCCGCGCGACGCCGAGTTCGGCGAGCTCCTGCGCCTCGCCGACGAGGCCAACTGATGACGCTCGATGCCACGACGAACGGAACCGACGTCGGGCGGCCGGCGCCGCCATCGGTTGCCTTCGGCGAGGGTCGGCGGCCCGACGCGACGACGACCCACGTGCGCATGCCCGAGTTCCAGGGGCCGCTCGGCCTCCTGCTCGCCCTCATCGAGGCACGCCAGCTCGACGTCCTGACGGTCCCTCTCGGGGCCTTGGCGGATGCCTACCTCGACGCCCTCGCCTCGCTCGAGGACGATCGCCTGGGCAATGTCAGCGCGTTCGTCTCGGTCGCCAGCCAGCTGATCCTCATCAAGAGCCGGGCGATGCTGCCACGCCAGGTCGAGACGACCCCGGGCGCCCTTCCGGAGGACGAGCCGGACCCAGAGGCCGAGCTGCGGGCGCGGCTGATCCTCTATCGCGCTCACCGTGACGCCTGGCTCCGCCTCCAGGCCGAAGCCCTTCTCCGCCACGGTCTCTTCCGGCGCGAGCCGTCCGCGGCCGCAGCCGCGGCACTCGCCGGCGCCCGACCGGCAGATGCGCCGCCGCTCGACCCGAACCTTCTGGGCTGGGCCCTCGCCGGCCTCGTCCGGATCGCGCCGCCGGTCGAGCTGCCGCCCGAGACCATCCGTCGCTCGATCACCCTCACCGAGCGGGCGGAATTCATCCGCGAGGCGATCCTGGCGGCCGGCGCGGACCCGATCGTCCTCCAGGAGCTGCTCCGCGGCGTCCGCGACCGGGTCGTCGTTGCGGTGACGTTCCTTGCGTTACTCGAGCTGATGAAGCGCCGCGAGATCGTCGTCAGCCAGGCCGTGCCGTGGGGCCCGATCGTGGCACGCGCGACGACCCCAGCGGAACGGATGATCAGCGGACGCCCGGCGCCGCCCTCGGCCGACGAGCCGCTCGACGAATCGCTGGAGTCGTTCTCGTGACCGACGAGTCGGCGAATGTCGAGGACCCGGTCGGCCTCGATGAACCCGGCGGCCTGGAGGAGCCCGCCGAGCTGGACGAGCCGGCCGAGCTGACCGAAGCCGCCCTCGAAGCTCTCCTGTTCGTCGCCGAGCGGCCGCTCGCCCGCCGCGAGATCGCCACGCTTGCCGGTGTCGATCGGGCGACCGTCGACGCACGGCTCGGCGACCTCGAGGTCGCGCTTTCCGGTCGTGGCATCCGGCTCGTCCTCTCGAACGATCGCGTCGAGCTCGTCACGGCGCCCGAGACGGGCGCGCTCATCGCTCGGTACGTCGGCGCAGATGCGGTACGCCTGTCGCCGGCGTCGCTCGAGACGCTCGCCATCGTGGCCTATCGCCAGCCCGTCACGAAGGGCGCGATCGAGCGCATCCGCGGCGTCGACTCGGACTACACGATCCGGAGCCTGCTCCATCGGCGGCTCGTCGTCGAGCTCGGCCGGTCCGAGGCGCCCGGTCGGCCATATCTCTACGGGACCGGCTTCGAGTTCCTCGAGCGGTTCGGGCTGACGAGCCTCGAGGAACTGCCGTTGCTCGATGTAGAGGTCGCAGGCGGCCTCGTCCAGGAGGACGTGGTCGTCGATCCGGGCGCGGACTCAGATGCTGGCGCGGAGGTCGAGCGCGCCGATGGCACGATCGCCGGCGGTGACACGACCTCCGCCGAGGCAGCTGCTGGCAGCACCGCGGACGTCTCCTGATGCCGCCGGAGCGTCTCCAAAAGGTCATGGCAGCGGCCGGCGTCGCGAGCCGGCGCGCGAGCGAG
>DATHGS010000236.1:0-4887 GCA_035490155.1 Candidatus Methylomirabilota bacterium
CATCGAATCGGCGATGAACGGCAGGATCGGCGCAACGACCCGCGAAAGCGCGACGAGCGTCGTATGCAGCGTCTAGAACGCCGCGTCCCGATCGCCGGCATCGTCGTTGCGCGAGAAGCGCCGGCGCGAGAGCCGGACGTACCACGTCGACAGGTCCTCGATGAACGCGTCGACGAGGCGCGCGGTGGCGACCGGGTCGACGTCGAGCAGGCGGTCCTCGACGGCGGCCGCGAGACCGGCAACGCGCGAGAGGATCCAGCGATCCATGGGCGTCGCGGCGGCATGCGCATCGGGCGGCTCTCCGCCGGCGGGCGGCGTCCAGCCCGCGGGCCTGGCGTAGCTCACGAAGAAGGCATAGGCGTTCCACAACACCAGCAGCCGGCGCCGCGCTGCATCGGCCGCGTGCCAGCCGAACAGGATGTTGTCGTCCGGTCGGGCCGAGCAGTACATCCAGCGCATCACGTCGACGCCCATGCGCTCGGCCGCCTCGTTGAACTCGATCGCATTGCCCCAGCTCTTGTGCATCGGCCGGCCGTCCTCGCCGAACAGCGTGGCGTAGCCGAAGATCGTCTTGAACGGCCGCTCGCGGCGGAGGACCGTCGACATCGCGAGCATCGCGTAGAACCAGTTGCGGAACTGGCCGGGGAAGCTCTCGGTGATGAAGTCGGCCGGAAACCAACGCCGCCAGTACTCGGGATCCTCGCGGTAGTGGAGCGTCGAGAACGGCACGATGCCCGCGTCCAGCCACGGGTTGCCGACGTCGGCGATCCGCGAGACCGGCGCGCCGCACGACGAACAAGCGATCGTGACCGCGTCGACGTACGGTCGATGCGGGGTATGGCCCTCGAAGGTCTCCCAACCGGCGAGCGCTCGTTCCTTGAGCTCCTCCCGGCCACCGACGACGTCGAATGAGGCACACGCCTGGCAGTTGTAGATCGGCAGCGCCAGGCCCCAGTAGCGCTTCTTGCTGATCATCCAGTCGCGCATGTTGATCAGCCAGTCGAGCTCCCGCTCGTAGCCGAAGCCGGGGATCCAGCGGATCTGGTCGACGACCTCCATGATCTGGTAGCGGAGGCTCGCGTCGACCTCGTCCTTCGTGAGCTCGCCCCGCGGCTTGTCGTACACCGGGCCCATGCTGATGAACCACTCGTCGACGAGCCGGAAGACCAGCGGCGTCTGGCAGCGCCAGCAGTGCGGGTAGCGGTGGACGTACGGCTCGAGCCGGTAGAAGCGGTCCTCCCGCTTGAGGTGCTCGACGATCGGCTCGCTGACGTCACGGACGTCGCGACCGGTGAGCGACCCGAAGCCGTCGACGACGATGCCGCTCTCGTCGAGCGGGGCGATCACCGGCAGGCCGAGCTCCGAGCCCAGCTTGAAGTCCTCGGAGCCGCAGCCGGGCGCGATGTGGACGATGCCCGTCCCCTCGTCCTCCCCGACCTCGTCCCAGGCGATGATCGTGTGCCGGTAGGGGGCGCCCGGCTCGTCGCGCGTCCCCGCCGCGAACGCCTTGCGGACCGCCGGCAGGTCGTCATACGGCCCGGCGTAGTGCCACCCGACGAGGTCGGCGCCCGGATGCTCGTCGAGGACCTCGAACGGACCCTTCAGGGCGGTCTTGAGCGTCCCCTTCGCCAGCCAGAAGATGTCGTCTCCCTGGCGGACGCGGACGTACGTCAGGTCTCGGCCGACGGCCGCCGCCACGTTCGACGTCAGCGTCCACGGCGTGGTCGTCCACACGAGCAGGGATTCGCCGGGCCGCTCGACGAGTGGGAAGCGGACGGTCAGACCGGGGTCCTCCCGGTCGGCGTAGCCCTCGTTCATCTCCATCTCGGAGAGGCCCGTCCCGCAGCGTGCACACCACGGCATCGTGTCGTGGCCCTTGTAGATCCAGCCCCGCCGGTGGCACTCGGCGAGGAACCCCCAGATCAGGTCGTTGTTCTCGTTGCTGAAGGTGAAGTAGCTGCCGCCAACATCCGGCATCCCGAGCCGCCCCACGAGCATCTCGGCGCTGTCGCTGACAGGCCCGTCGACACCGTGGATCGTCGCCGGCTGGGCGGGATTCTCGGCGAGCAGGTCGCGCAGCCGGCGCAGCTCGTCGGGATCGTTCCAGTCCATCCACATCCCGAGCCGAATCGACTGCTCGGTCTGACGCGCCGCGTAGGTCAGGACACGCTGCTTGCAGAGCGAGACGAACTCGGCGATGCCGTAGGCCTCGATGTCGCGCTTGTTCGTGAAGCCGAGATCGCGCTCGACGTTGACCTCGACCCAGAGCCCCTGGCAGTCGAACCCGTTCTGCCAGCGCTGGGCCTCGCCCTGCATGGCGTGAAACCGCTGGAAGACGTCCTTGTACGTCCGACCCCAGGCGTGGTGGACGCCCATCGGGTTGTTGGCCGTGATCGGACCGTCGAGGAAGCTCCACCGCTGACCGTCGGCATTCTGGGCTCGAAGGCGGGCGAACGTCTGCCGATCGCGCCACAGGGCGAGGATCTCGTGCTCCTGGCTGACGAGGTCGGGCTTCGCGTTGACGGGTCGGAACATCGGGCCTCGGCTGCGGCAGTCGCCATGGGCAACGGTGATCGGGCGTCCGAGTATCCTACCCGCGATGCAATCACCGCAGGAGACGCGTCGGCGGGCGCGTTCGCCGTTCGTCGCGGCGGTTCTTTCCCTCATCTTTCCCGGTTTGGGACACGCCTACGCGGGCGCCTATCAGCGCGCCCTGGGCTTCGCCGCCGCCCCGATCTTCCTCGTCGCCCTGCTGGCTGGAGTCGTCCTGCGGGCGAGCCAGGCGGACCTCCTCGGCCTGCTCCTAGCGCCATGGCTCCTGCCGTCGGTCTTCGTCTTCAACATCATCGCCCTGGTCTACCGGGTGGCGGCGATCGTCGATGCGTATCGCGTCGCGGCGTTCCTGAACGCCGCCGCCGTGAGCGGCGGCGGACGACTCGGCCGGCCGCGGGTTCGACTGGAACCGTTGTCCGTCGCCGGTCTCGTGGCCGTCATCCTCGTCATGTCCGGTGCTCATGTCGTGGTCGCTCGCTACGACCTCGAGGCGCAGGACCTCCTGACCAGCAACTGCATTTTCATCGACAACACCAACACGGCCGATACGTCGCAGTGCGACACCTTGCCGTCCCCATCCGCCGCCAGCGGGCCGACCGACGCGCCGGTCGACACGAGCTCGCCCGAGCCGTCGGACAGCGGGCCGGCACCCCAGGGCTCCGACCTCCCGGCCGCCTCGATCCCGCCGTGGAATGGGACGGAGCGCCTCAACATCCTGCTCATCGGCAGCGACCAACGACCGCAGGAAGGGACGTTCAACACCGACACCCTGATCGTGGCCTCGATCGACCCCACGACCAGGCAGGTCGCGATGTTCAGCCTGCCGCGCGACTCGACGAACATTCCGCTGCCGCCCGGCCCGCTCCGCAATGCCTACGCTTCGTACGGCGGCGTCTATCCCAAGAAGATCAACTCGCTGTTCACGACCGTCCGCAACCGCGCCGACCTCGTTCCCGGGACGAGTCGGACCCGCGGCTTCAACGGCCTCAAGCTCGTCCTCGGCAACCTCTACGGGCTCGACATCAAGTACTTCGTCGAGGTCAACTTCGAGGGCTTCAGGCAGGTCGTGGATGCCCTCGGCGGGGTGACGATCAACGTCCAGGTCCCGGTCGTCGACAACCTGTACCCGTCCGATTCCGGGCGGACCGCCCGGGTGTACATCCCCGCCGGGATCCAGCACATGACCGGCGCCCAGGCCCTCGTCTACGCCCGCTCGCGGCATGGCTCGGACGACTTCGACCGCGGCGCCCGCCAGCAGCGGGTCATCACCTCGATGCGCGAGCAGGCCGACGTGGCGACGATCATCCCGCGCATCCCGCAGCTGATCGACGCGCTCAAGGCGACGGTCAAGACGGACATCCCACAGTCGGAGCTGGCAAAACTGGCCGGCCTCGCCAGCACGGTCGACACGAAGGACATCCGCTCGTATGTCTTCTCGTATCCGCGCTACGGCACGCAGACGCCCCCGGGCGTGGCGCCCTACGCGTACCTGCCGAACGCCGCCAAGATCCGGGCCGCGGTGGCGAGCGCCTTCAAGGTGGATCCGAAGCTCGAGGACACTCGCAACGCCCTCAGCCAGGAAAACGCCTCGATCTGGGTCCTCAACGGTTCGCATCGCGACGGGGAGGGAAGCGACGTCGCAGCCTACCTCGAGTACTACGGCCTGACCGCCTCGGCCCCGAAGCAGGCGCCCGTCAATGTCCCGGCCGACACCCGGGTCGTCGTCTACAACGGCGCCGAGAGCAACCTGACGGCCACGATCGCCTTCCTCGAATCGACGTTCAAGACGAAGGTCGTCCTGGTCAGCGATCCGGCGGCCAGGGCCGACATCGTCATCACGACGACGAGATCGACGCCGATCCTCGTGCCGCCCGCCACGCCCTGAGGGCGCGGATCCGTACCGTCCGCGACGCCCTGAGCGCCAGCCGCCCCGCCCCTTGTCAGGCGGGCTCGATCTCCGTCAGCCAGTGCCGATACGCCGGCAGCCGGCCGCGGACGGCGTCGAAGTACCGGTCGCGGACCATTCGCCCGATCGGGCCGATGCCGCCCGAGCCGATCGGTCGGTGGTCGATCTCGATGACCGGCGAGATCTGGACGCCGGTCCCGCACAGGAACATCTCGTCGGCGATGTACAGCTCGGAGCGGTCGATCGAGCGGATCTCGACCGGAACCCCCTCGTTCCCGAGGAGTTCGACCATCGCCTTGCGGGTGACGCCCTCGAGGATGTCGTCGGTCACCGGCGGGGTGATCGCGACCCCGTCGCGGACCATCCACAGGTTCGCCGCCGACGCCTCGTTGACGTGCCCATCGGCCGTCAGGACGATCGCCTCGTCG
>DATHGS010000237.1:0-4449 GCA_035490155.1 Candidatus Methylomirabilota bacterium
TCCGCAGCATTCGGAATGCTCTTCCGCTCCTGACGGCGTGCTGGACGGCGGTCAGTGGGATCGCCCCGACCCGACGAGCGAGGTTTTCCATCGCGGCGTCATGAAGCTGCTCGACCGAGCACTCCCAGCGCTCCGCCACGATGCGGTCGACGATCGGGAAGTGGCCTCCGAGATCGATGCCGAACTCGATTGCGCAGCCGGGTCGACCGACAACGCGGACTCGCTCCTCGCCGGGCAGGTCGATGCACGGCTGGGCGAGCAGCGGCATGAGGCGCGGCCTGGCCCATTCCCACGGAACAGGCTTCGGCATCTTGTTTGCAGCCCGCCGGAACGCCCGATCGTCCTTGATGATGCGCGCGGTCCTGCGGAATCCTGTCCGGATCTCGACCTGCATGGCTGATCTCCTGTCGTGGGTGCCTCGCGACACGGTGCCACGAGCCCCTTCGCCGGTGGTCGATCGTGGCTGCACCGTTGCTCACTCGCGGATCACCCGACGGGTCCGGACTGCCAAGCGCGAGCCGCGCGACCAGATCCGAACCAGCGATACTTCGCCTCGTCCAGACAGCAATGGAGACTCGAGTGAGCGGCCCCAGCCCCGAGCGAACCCTCCGCGCCCGTGTCCTCGCCGGGGAGACCCTGTTCGGGCTCTTCCTCGACCTCGGATCGCCGTTCTCCGCCGAGATCTGCGCGAGAGCCGGCTACGACTGGCTCGTCGTCGATCTCGAGCACGGCGCGGGCACCGAAGCCGGCCTCGTCGGGCTCCTGCAGTCGGTCGAGGTCGGTGGGTCGACCGCCGTTGTCAGGCCGCAGTCGGGCGAGCGGCTGCGCATCGGCCGGGCGCTCGATCTCGGTGCCGCAGGGATCGTCATCCCTCGACTGGAGTCGGCCGCCGAGGCCCGCGAAGCGGTGAGCTTCCTGCGCTACCCGCCGGCCGGCGTTCGAGGCGTGGCCCTCCGGACTCGCGGTGCCGGCCTGGGCAGTGTCGCCCACGGCGAGGTCCACCAGATCAACGAGCGGATCCTCGGGATCGTCCAGATCGAATCGGTCGGGGCGCTCCGCGAAGCCGACGAGATTGCGGCGATCGACGGCGTCGACGTCCTGTTCGTCGGGCCGGCCGACCTGACCCATTCGCTCGGCGTGCCGGGCCGCTTCGACGACGAGGCATATCTGAACGCGCTCAAGGCAGTCGTTGTCGCCTGCGCGGCACACGGCAAGGCCGCCGGGATCCTCGTGTACGACCTCGACGTCGTGCCGGGCCTTATCGAGCTCGGCTACCGCTTTGTCGGGATCGGCGCCGATGGCGCGCTCATCGCGAGTGGCGCGCGGGCCGCCCTCGCCGCGGTCCGCGTCTGACCCGACCACCCGCCGGCGGCTGCGCGCCCACGAGTGCGACATCCGGCTCGCCGCACAGCGATTCTCGCGGCACGTGCACATCGAGCAAGCTCTCCAGCGAATCCGTCGTTCCGGCACGCCGGACGAGAATCCTGTGCAGATTCACCACTCCCAAGGCATCGCGGATGCGGTCTGGCCGCCAAACTCGTCGGATGTGCACGTAGGGCGTGAATCCCGGCGCGGTCGGGCCCCGGCCGGCGCCCGATGCCCGATCCCGGCTGGGGTCAGTCGGGTAGCACCGCGGTCGCCTCGATCTCGACGAGGAAGTCGCCGGCCAGCTTCGCGCCGACCGACGACCGGGCGGGCCGAGGCTCCGGAAAGTACGTCCGGTACACACCGTCGTAGCCCGCGAAGAGCGACAGGTCCGTGAGGAACGCCGTGACCTTCACGACGTCGGCGAGGGTTGTGCCGCCGGCCTCTAACACGGCCTTGACATTCTCGAGCGCCCGCGCCGTCTGCTCCTCGATCGTCGGCCCGGCCAGCTCCCCGGTCGCCGGGTCGATCCCGACCTGCCCCGCAGTGAAGATGAGCTTGCCCGCCTTGATGCCCTGCGAATAGCCGCCCAAGGCGCGCGGCGCCCCGTCCGTTCGGATCTCCGTCCTGGCCATCGGTCGCGAGCTCCTTTCCCTGCATTGACTTCGGTTCTACTCGTCCGCCATGCGCACGCCCGGCCGGATCGAGCTGAAGGCCTCGGGCGGAGCCTGGGCAATGATCACCCCGATGATGATGAGCGCGCCGCCGGCCAGCTGGATCGGGGCCAGCGTCTGGCCGAAGAGGAGCGCCGCGAGGGCGATCGTCCAGGCCGGTTCGATCGTGCTGACGAGAGCGGCCTGGGCCGCACCGATCCGGCGGACGCCGGCGTAGAACGCCTGGATCGCGATGAACGTGGCGACCACACCGACACCGACCAGCCCCGGCCAGGCAGCGCCGGGGATTCGATCGGGCGTCACGGGCAGCCCGAGGACCAGGGCCGAAAGCCAGTAGACGGCCGCGGTGCCGGTCATCATCAGCGCGGTGGCCGCGGCCGCGTCGGTGCCCTCCGCTCGCTCCCCGCCGACCGCGTCCCGCTTCTCACCCGACAGGCGGGCCGACAGCACGATCCAGACCGAGTAGATGAGTGGCGAGGCGACGATCAGGGCCACGCCGCTGAGCGGCGGCATCGTTCCGGTCGGGACGCCGCCGAGGGCGAGCACCACCCCGGCGAGAGCCAGCCCCAGGGCGAACCACGGCCGCCTCCCGTCCAGTCGCCGTCCGAAGCGGAGCGTCATGACCGCAACGACCGCGGGATAGACGTACACGATCAGGGCGGCCAGGCCGACCGGCACCGTCTCGAGACCCGCGTAATACGTTCCGGAATTGCCGACGTAGAGGACTCCGAGGGCCACCGCGACGACCGCCGTCCGGCGATCGACGAGACCGAGCCCGCGCCGCCGCTCCGCAGACGCCAGCAGCCAGATCCAGGCCAGCAGCGCTCCGAACCCGAACCGCCACGCGGACAGGACCTGCCAGCCGACGCCGGCCTCGTAAACGGGATGGGCGAACAGCCCGCCGGACCCGAACCCGCATGCCGAGACGAGCACCAGGACGATCCCGAAGGCACGGCGGCGATCCACGACCGGAGGCTAGCAGGCGGGCGATCCCGACCCGCCGGCGTTGCGGCGGGCGGAGCGCGGGCCGGCGCCGCGCCACGCCGGCTTCGGCCGGCTTCGGACGCGGGACGGCGCCATCGGTCGGAAGCCGAGACCGACTACACTTGCGAGCGTGAGCGAACTCACCGAACGCGCCGTCGCAGCGCGTGTGCCGTCCGTGACGGACGAGCGCCTCAGGGTCCTCAGTCGACGCGAACCGGTCACCGTCCCGCCCGGCACGAGCCTGGCGGATTGCATCGCCGCGATCCAGCGAACGGGGACGGGTGACTCGGTCTTCGTCGCCGACGGCAACGGCCGGCTGGCCGGTGTCCTGACCGAGCGCGACATCTTCGGCCGGATCGTCGGCGGCGACGTCGATCTCACCCAGCCGGTCGAGACGATGATGACGACGGACCCACGTCACCTTCACCTCGACGAGACCGTTCGAGACGCGATCGACCTGATGCAGACCGGGCGTTATCGGAACGTCCCGCTCCTCGACGAGGAGGACCACCTGATCGGCGTCGTCCGACCGCAGGACATCCTCAAGTTCCTGGCCGAGGCATTTCCGGAGGAGCTTCTCAACCTCCCGCCTCGACCGCACCAGCGCATGCGCAAGGCAGAAGGCGGATGACCACCGACACGAAGCCGCTCGACCCCGGGCTCCAGGAGCTCGAACGGGTCACGATCCGCTTCGCCGGCGATTCCGGCGACGGGATGCAGCTGACGGGCACCCAGTTCACGCGAACGGCGGCGGTCTATGGCAACGACATCAGCACGCTGCCCGACTTCCCCGCGGAGATTCGCGCCCCGGCCGGCTCGCTGCCGGGCGTGTCGGGCTTCCAGATCAGCTTCAGCTCGAATGACATCCATACTCCGGGCGACGAGCCCGACGTCCTCGTCGCGATGAACCCGGCAGCACTGAAGACGAACGTCGGCGACCTGCCGGCCGGTGGCGCCCTCATCGTCAACAGCGACGCATTCACCCAGCAGAACCTCAACAAGGCCGGCTATGCAGCCAACCCGCTGACAGACGGCTCGCTCAAGCAGTACGCCCTCTTCGAGATCCCGATCTCGACGCTCAACGAGCGCTCGCTCGACGGGCTCGACATGACGAGCAAGCAGAAGGACCTGACGAAGAACTTCTTCGCCCTCGGGATCATGTTCTGGCTCTACGGCCGGGAAATGGACGGGACGATCCGCTGGGTGGACGACAAGTTCGGCAAGCGGCCGGTCGTCGCCGAGGCGAACAAGCGGGCCCTCAAGGCGGGCTACGCCTTTGGCGAGACGACCGAGATCTTCCACACCCACTACCGCGTCGCGCCGGCCAAGCTGCCGCCCGGCACGTATCGCAACATCACTGGCAACGAGGCCACGGCGCTCGGATTCCTGACCGCGTCGACGCTGGCCGGCCGGCCGCTGTTCTACG
>DATHGS010000238.1:0-2625 GCA_035490155.1 Candidatus Methylomirabilota bacterium
GCCGACTACCGCGGACCGCTGGAGAGGGCGGGGCTTGCCTTCGTCGACATCGGGCCGGCTACGGTCCTGGCGAACAACCCGATCGAGGCCGGCTCGCCAACGGCGTACGCCCGATACGTCCGGTGGTGGAAGTTCGTCGCCGATCAGGTCGCCGCGCTGCGGGCCACGGGAGCCGTCCGGCCATCGGTCGTGTCGTTCGAGAACGCGGCGGTTCGCGGTCCCGCGCGGTTGCGGGGCCGGCAGTCCGCCGCGATCGCGGCAAACGGTGCCGCGTCGCTCGCCGGGCGGGATCCGTTCAATGCCCGCGGGGCCGCCGGGCCGCCCGACATCCCGCTCGCCAGGCTGGCCGTTGCCGCCGGAGAAACGCCGGAGACTGGCGTCGACCACCGCGCGGCTCATCGCGTCGCGGCCCTGCTCCCGCTCATCGAGCGGGGCGCGAACCCCGCCTGGGAGCTGGTCCATGCCCACGTCGGCTACCCGGAGGGCGCGGCCGCAGCGCAGGCCGCCGCGAGGCTCGGCGTGCCGCTCGTGCTCACCGAGCACGCCACGTTCCTCGCCTCGCTCCTCGCCGACCCGACCATCCGTGCCCGCTATGCAGGAGCCGCCCGCGCCGCGGCTCGGGTCATCGCCGTCAGCCGCATGCTCGCCGACGAGCTGACCGCCGCGATCCCCGAGCTCGCCGGGCGAATCGTCGTCATACCGAACGCCGTGGCGGTCGACGACTTCGGCGGCGGCTCGCCCGCCGAGCGCGTCCCGGGCGAGCTCCTGTGGGTGGGCAATCGGACCGAGATGAAGGGCATCCCGACGTTGCTGCGGGCCTTCGCGCTCATCCACGAGCGTCGGCCGGATACGGTCCTGCGGCTCATCGGCAGGTCGTTCCGCCCGGAGCACGAGACGGCGTGGCAGCGATTGGCGGCGGATCTGGGCGTTGCTGCGGCCGTGCAGTTCGAGCCACCGGTGGATCGCGTAGGGGTCGCCGCTGCGATGCGACGGGCCGACCTCTTCGTCCATCCGAGCACGCGCGAGACGTTCGGGGTCGTCGCGGTGGAAGCCCTTGCCTCCGGGCTGCCGGTCGTGGCCGCCGACTCGGGTGGCGTGACGGAGGTCCTGGGCGACGATCCGAGCCGGCTGGGGGCGCTCGTTCCGGCCGGCGATCCGGCGGCGCTCGCGACGGCTGTCATCGAGGCGCTGGATCGACGGGCGTCCTTCGAACCGGCGGTCCTCCGAGCCCACGCGGTCGAGCAGTTCGGCGCGGCGCGGGTGGCGGAGCGGATCCTGGAGCTGTACGACGAAGTCCTGTCCGAGCCGTCGCCGTCGTCGCGGCCCACCGACACGATGCCGCAACCGCGCCCGGCGGCCGCGCAGGGAACACCGGTCGATCTGCCCGCCCGGACCGTCGTCGTCGGGTTCTCGAGAGCCGAGCTCGACCGGACGATCTCGAACGTCCCGGGCTGGGTATTCGATGGCGTCGAGGTCGTCACGACCGGCGGTGCCCCCGCGGGGAGAGCTCGCGCCCAGATCGCCCCGAGCGGCAGCGAGTCACGCGTCGCCGACCTGCTCGACTGGGGCGCCCCGACGACCGGCCCGATCGGCCGTCTCGCCCGGCGCATCCGACGGGCCCGTCGACGCTTCGAGGAGCGGGTCGGGGTGCGCGGCGATCCGACCGAGCGGCTGTTCGCCGACCTTGCCCGCACGCTCGACTCTGCGTTGCCGCAATCGGGCGGAGACGAGGCGCCGCTGCTCGTCTGCCTCAGCGGGCTCGATCATCTCGTCGCGTCCCCATTCATCGCCGAGGGACGTGCCGTGGCGGCGCCGGGCGGGCTGCGCTGGCTCGCCGACGCGAGGGCGTCGGGCCAGAAGGAGCGGATGCCGGTTCAGACGGACGCGGGAGAACCCGAGGCGTCGCCTTCGAGCGACGCGTAGAGCTCGACGAGTCGGCTGGATTCTGTCTCCCAGTTCCATCGGTCGTGCGCTGCGGCGAGGCAGCGCCGTCGGAGATCGGCGCGCCCGGCGGCATCGAGATCGAGGATCGATCGTAGCGCGGCCGCGATGGCGACCGGATCGTCGGGCGCACACACCGCCCCGAGCGGTCCGTCGGGGTCTCCGATGATGATCGAGCGGCGAGCCTGGAAGTCGCTCGACACCACGGGCACGCCGGCGGCGATGCTCTCGAACAGCTTGTTCGGCGTGCTGACGATGTGGTTGAGCTCGACGGGCAGGAGGACCATCACGTCGACGTCGGCCCCGGCGACCCAGGCGAGGACGTCGTCGGGCGGGACGGCCGGCAGGAGGTGGATGCGGCCGGGGTCCGCGAAGCCGGCGACGATCGGCTCGAGCACCGACCCGCCATAGCCGAGGAAGACGAGGTGGGCTCGTTCCAGGCCCGGCTCCGTCATCGCCGCCGCGGTCTCCTCGAGGCCGCGATTGGCGCGGAAACCGCCGTGGCAGAGGACGATCGGTGCCTCGGCGGGGATCCCCGTCGCGCGCCGGATCAGGTCGGCGGGCGGCGTCGGCGGCGTCCAGCGCGGCGGGCAGTTGTGGACCACGACCGTACGGCGCGGCCGGAGGCGGCGACCCAGCTCGGTCGCACACACCTGGTTGATCGTGACAAGGGCCACCGTGCGG